>JBKPBQ010000422.1:0-10530 GCA_046726955.1 Acidobacteriota bacterium | reverse complement strand
CCGGAGACGTTGAGCACGTCGTCGATGCGGCCGGTGATCCAGTAGTAGCCGTCCTCGTCGCGGCGGACGCCGTCGCCCGTGAAGTAGTAGCCGGGATACTGGCTGAAGTAGGTCTCGCGGAAGCGCTGGTGGTCGCCGTAGACCGTGCGCGCCTGGCCCGGCCAGGGCGAGCCCAGGCAGAGCGCGCCCGCGACCGCATTGCCCTCGAGCACCTTTCCGTCCACGAGGCTCATGACGAGCGGCTTCACGCCGAAGAAGGGCAGCGTCGCCGACCCGGGCTTGGTCGGCGTGACACCGGGCAGGGGCGTGATCAGGATCCCGCCCGTCTCCGTCTGCCACCACGTGTCCACGACCGCGCAGCGCCCCTCGCCGACCACGTCGTGGTACCAGCGCCAGATCTCGGGGTTGATGGGCTCGCCCACGCTCCCGAGGATGCGGAGCGAGTCGCGCTTGTAGCGCTTGACCCAGTCGTTGCCGGCCTGGGCGAGCGCCCGCAGCGCGGTGGGCGCGGTGTAGAGGATGTCGACCTTCAGGTCGTCGACGACGCGCCAGTAGCGGCCGGCGTCGGGATACGTCGGCGTCGACTCGAACATCACGGTGGTCGCGCCGTTGGCCAGAGGACCGTAGACGATGTACGTGTGGCCGGTGATCCACCCCACGTCGGCCGCGCACATGTAGACGTCGCCGGGGTGGTAGTCGAACACGAGCTTGTGCGTGAGCGCCGCGTACACCAGGTAGCCGCCCGTCGTGTGGAGGAGGCCCTTGGGCTTGCCGGTGCTCCCCGAGGTGTAGAGGACGAACAGCGGATCCTCCGCCCCCATCCACTCCGCAGTGCACGTCGAGCGCTGCTTGTGCGTCTCGTCCTCCAGCCACAGGTCGCGGCCGGACCGCATGTCGGTGTCCGCGTCCGTGCGCCGGACGACGAGGACGGTCTCCACCATCTCCAGGCCCTCGATAGCCCGGTCGACGGTCTTCTTGAGGGGGATCTTCTTCCCCCCGCGCAGCCCTTCGTTGGCCGTCACCACCATCCGGCAGCGGGCGTCCAGGATCCGGTCGCGCAGCGACTCCGCGCTGAAGCCGCCGAAGACGACGGAGTGCACCGCGCCGATGCGCGCGCAGGCGAGCATCGTGTAGGCGAGCTCGGGGATCATCGGCAGATAGAGGCAGACGCGGTCGCCCTTCTTGACCCCGTGGGCGAGGAGGACGTTGGCGATCCGGCAGACGTTGTGCTTGAGATCGCGGTAGGAGATCTTCTCGTACTGCCCGGGCTCGTCCTTGACCCAGAGGATCGCGGTCTGGTCGCCGCGCTCCGGCAGGTGGCGGTCGACGCAGTTGTAGGAGGCGTTGAGCCGGCCCCCCGAGAACCAGGCGAAGTCGACCTCGCGATAGTCCGCGTCGAGCACGTTCGTCCACGGGTGGAACCAGGAGAGGGTCTTTCCCTGCTCGCCCCAGAACCCGGCCGGGTCCTCGAGGGACTGGCGGTAGAGCCGCTGGTACTCGGCCATGTCCTTGATGTGCGCGCGCGCCGCGATCGGCGGCTTCACGGGAAAGAGGTCTTGCGGCAAGTCGCCCTCCTCGGTTTCGCGGGTCGAGCCTGATTCTGACCGCGTCGAGCACTTGGGCGCAACGGGAGCGGGATGCTTTGACAGGGCGGAGTGACGCCCCTAGCCTGACGGCATCATGAAACCAGGCAAGATCTCCCGGCTTCTCGTCGTAGGCCTCGCCGCGCTCGCCGGAGCGTCGCGGGCCGACGAGAAGGCGGGAGTGTATTTGGGTGAGCTCACTTGGCCCGAGGCCGGCCGCAAGCTCAAGGAAGCGCCGATCGTCATCCTCCCGTTCGGCCCCGCGGCCAAGGAGCACGGACCGCACCTGCCGCTCAACGCGGACGCGCGGGTCATGGAGTACCTCTGCGAGCAGGCCGTGCAGTCGCTCCCCGTCGTCGCCGCCCCGCCCATCCTCCACGGCTGGCTGCCGCCCTTCCGCCAGTACCCCGGCACGGAGGTGTCGGACCCGACCGTCTTCATCAAGTACGTGGACGAGGTCGCGCGCTCGCTCGTGCGCCAGGGCGCGAAGCGCATCGTCTTCCTCAACACCAGCATCTCGAAAGCGGGCGGGCTTCCCCTGTCGATCGTCGCCCGCGACCTGCGCGAGGAGACGGGAACCCCGACGCTCGTCGTCTCCTGGGACGACCTCGAGACGCCGGAGATCGACGCGCTTCGCGAGGAGAAGCGGGGCACGCACGCCGGCGAGATCGAAACTTCGATCCACCTCTACCTGCAGCCCGGGCTCGTCCACATGGACCGGGCCGTCGCCGACTACGGCCGCGAGCCGGTGAAGGATTATCCCGGCTACCAGCCGGGCCTCTTCTCGCGCGACGCGAAGGACCCCGCGTACTCGGAGACGGGCGTCTACGGCGACCCCACGAAGGCCACGGCCGAGAAGGGCCGCAAGGCCCTGGCGATCCTGACTGCGCAGTGGCTGAAGGCGCTCCGGGGATTCGCCCAGGCTCCGCTAGCTGCCGGCCGCTAGAAGAGCGAATCAGCCGACGGGCGGCTTCTCGTTCAGCCGGCGCGCGATCCACGCCGTCCGGTAGACGGCCGTCGCGAAAGCGAAGACGGCGATCAGGGCCAGGACTCCGGTAAGGATCGTCCCATCCGGACGGCCGAGGGCCCGGCTCAGCCAGGGATCGAAGAGACACCCGAGGCTCGTGAGGACGAGCCGCTCCGCGCGCTGCATGAGCCCGCCGGATCCCGAGACGCCGACCGTCTCGCCGCGCGCCTGCGCGTAGCTCACGAGGAGCGACGAGGCGAGGCCGGCGGCGGCCAGGAACGCCGCGATCGGCCGGTCGCGGAAGTACACGACGAAGCCCAGGAACGCGAACGTCTCGACGAAGCGGTCGAGCGTCGCGTCGATGAACTTCCCGTAGGGCGATGCGACCTTCCGCGCGCGGGCGAGCCGGCCGTCCAGGATGTCGCAGACCCCCGCGAGGGCGATGGCTCCCCCGCCGAGCTCCAGGTGGCCGAGGCCGATGGCGATCCCGCTCAGCGCTCCGAAGAGAAGACCGCCCGCGTTCATCAGGTCCGGTCCCGCCCCCAGCCGAAGGAGCAGCCGCTCGGCCGGCCCCACCGCCCAGAGGAACCAGTGGACGAGGAAGTCCCCGACGCCCAGGAACAGCTGCGAGCCCTTCTTGACCGCGTCGGGGTCGCGCGGCGCGCGGTGGACGATCGCGTAGACCGGCATCGAGAGGAGGGCCAGCCCGAGGACGGCCGCCACCACCAGGGGAGCGCCGCTCACGGCCGCTTCGTGTCCTTCCGGCGCAGGTAGCGGAAGAGCCGGGGCCACAGGAGCAAGAGCGGGTATCGGCGCTCGCTCTCCGTCAGGACGATCTCCTCGCCGGTGTGGCGGCGCGCCTTCGCCAGGATGTAGTCGAGCCAGCCCTCGAACGTGGCCATGTGCTTCAGCCAGCGCAGTGTCGCCCGGACGAGCGATCGCGTGAAGTACACGCGCAGCCCCGCTCGCTCCGCCCAGGTGACGGGCCGCACGAGCGCGTACGTCGACGGCGCGACCTCCCGGAGCTCGCCGCGCCGCTGCAGATCCTCGAGAAGCAGGCCGAGGACACCCAGCTGCTCCTCGCGCTGGGCCTTCCAGAGGGCTTCGGCGCGTCCCGCGGGCTCGGGACGGATCTCCCGCGCCAGCGAGACCTCGAGCAGGCGGCGGCCGTAGGCCTCGGCGTCGAAGCGATCGGGCAGCCACGGCCGGACCCAGTGGTAGGTCTCCCCGAAGGCGCTCGTCAAGGCCCCAACGAGCGGCTCCGTCGCATCGTCGGCGGCGTAGAGGATCTGGCAGGGCTGGAAGAGCCTGCCGATGCAGAAATGGTCCTGCCGCAGAGGCGACGTCTCGCGGAGAAAGGCTCGCAGTGAGAGGACCGAGCACTTGAAGTGGAGCGGAGCCGACCCGAACCGCAGCGACACCTGGTTCGGAGGCAGGACGGTGTTCAGCAAGGCGAGGAGCGACGGAGGACGGCCGATCTTGCCCGCCGCGGCCAGAAAACCGTAGGCGCCCCGGTAGGTACGCAAGATCAGGAAGAGGTCGTAGGCGCTGTGGACGTCGGCCCGGGCCGCCTGCGTGCGCCGCGAGCCGTAGAAGACGACGCCCGCGACCTCGCCCCGCGCGGCCGCCACCAGCTCGCGGATGGCGGCGTCGAGCTCGGGGTGGCGGGGGCCGCCGAGAGCCCGCTCCCGAAGCGCCTCGTGAAGGGCGCCAAGCGACGGCTCTGCGTGGGAGACCTCGGGGGTAGTAGTGGCAGTCATGACGGCGGCACGAGGACGCGCAGCGCTCCCGGCCGCGTCTCGACCGTGAGGTCGGCCGTCTTCGCCCGGTTCCACTCGCCGTCCGTCTCGTAGGCGGGCGGGGAATCGAAGCGCAATCGGAAGCGGGAGGCCCGGGCCGGGGCCACTTCGGGCGAGGCCTCGTGCGTCCCCTGGAGCAGCCGCACGAGAACGCCCAGGCGGGCGAGGAAACCCATGTTGCGGAAGGCCGAGCCGTCGAGGACACCGTCGCCGAGCTCGGCCCGGGGGGCGATGCGGAAGCCCCCCCCGAAGATCCGGCCGTTGGCGAGGATCAGCATGAGCAGATCCTGACGCCCGCGCTTCTCGCCGTCCACCTCGAGGTCCACGGTGAACCCATCGAACGAATGGAGCTGCCGCAAGGCGCAGTAGAGGTAGAGGGGCGGCCCCTGGAGGTACTTGACCGTCCACGAGTCCTCGATCACCGCCACGTCGTAGCCGAAGCCCACGACATTCAGGAAGTGCTTGTCCTCGATGCGTCCCACGTCGATCGCGCGCCAGTGGCCGTCGAGGACGATCCGGGCGCAGGCGGCGATGTCGCGGGGGGGAATGCCGAGCGACTTGGCGAGGTCGCACCCCGTCCCCCCGGGGACGAGGCCGAGCTTGGCGTCCACGCCGGTGCGCAGGATGCCGTTGGCCACGTTGCTCCACGTGCCGTCGCCGCCGACGGCGACGATCCGGCGGAACCCGCGGCCGACGGCCTCCGCGGCCAGCCGCGCCTCGTCGCCCGGCCCTGCGGTGAGCGCGTGCTCGACGCGTCCGTTCGTCCCGAGCGCGGCCAGGACGGGAGCCACGAACGACGCTCCCCTTCCCTTGCCGGACGCCGGGTTGAAGACGACGAAGATCGGCTCTTCGTCCAAGGGACGCGGCCCCTCCTGCGGGCCCGCCACGCGCGGTCTCCTCCTAGGCCGTCTGGAGCTGGATGAGAGGCTCGAAGGTCTGGATCCCGTCGCGCATCCACAGCTCGCGGAAGGGCTGCTCCCAGATCTCCGAGATCACGAGGTCCTTGTTGAACGCGTGCTCGTACAGCTTGATCCGCCCCGTCTCCTCCTCGTGCTCGCTCTGCTGGCCCTGCATCGTGATGTTGGCGAGGTAGGCCCACTGCTCGTCCCGCATGAAGGACTGGTAGAGGTGCGAGACGCCCTGCCAGGAGTGGTCGGTGATCGTGAGCTCGGCGACGAGGGAGCCGTCCGCCTTGATCTTCGCGGTCAGGGCGTGGTCCTCCTTCACGAACTCCATCTCCACGTCCTCCATCCAGTGCGGCAGGTGCCAGCGCTCGATGGCGTGCTCGCGGGCGGCTTTGGTCGTGGTCGCCACCTGGTAGGGGTAGAAGGCAGATTTGGGGAGCTTCTCCCCCGGCTTGACGAGCGGGGAGACGATGACGGCCATCACGACTTCCCCGTAGCGGCCGACTTCGCTCTCGGTGAAGTCGAAGGCGGTCATGGCGAAGATGCTGCTGCCGTGGTGCAGCTCCGCCGGCTCGAGGTGCCGAGGGAGGATGCGGCGCGCGTTCTCGGTCGGGAACTCGAAGAAGCCGCTGATGGCGTTCGAATAGCCGTAGCGGGTCAGCTGCGACAAATCCCTTCCTCTCTGAGCACGCTCGCGATCGCCTGCACCGCCTCCTCCAGCTCCTGCTCCGTGTGGGCCGCGGAGACGGAGATCCGGAGCCGCGACTTGTGCTTGGGAACCGCCGGGTAGGTCACCGGGTTCAGGAAGAGCCCGCGCGCCTGGATCTTCTCGGCCACCGCGAAGACCTTGGCGTCGTTGTTGACCATGACCGGCATGACCTGGGAGTTCGACTTGCCGATGTCGATCCCCTCCTCGGCGAAGCGGCGGCGGAGGAAGGCGACGTTGCTCCAGAGCCGGGCCCGGAGCTGCGGCTCCGCTTCCACGATCCGAAGGCCGGCGAGCAGCCCGGCGGCGAGCGTGGGGGCGAGGTTGCAGGAGAAGAAGCGCGACCGCCCGAAGGCGTTCACGTAGTCAACGAGGGCCCGGCTGCCGCAGACGAAGCCGCCCTGCCCGCCCAGGGACTTCGAGAACGTCCCGAGGTGGAAGTCGATCTCCGTGTCGAGGCCGAAGTGCTCGGCCACCCCCCGGCCGTTGGGGCCGAAGAGGAAGGTCGAGTGGGCCTCGTCGATCAGGATGCGCGCGCCGTGGCGCTTGGCGACCTCGACGATGTCGGGGAGGACGCAGACGTCCCCGTCCATTGAGTAGACGCCCTCCACCACCACGAGCTTCTTGCCCTTGGTGCGGCCGAGCTTGCGCTCGAGGTCGAGCGGGTTGTTGTGTCGGAAGAATGTCGTGTTCGACTTCGCGAGGATCGCCCCGTCCACGATCGAGGCGTGCGAGTACTGGTCGAGGAGGATGGTATCGCCGGAGCGCATGATCGCGGAGATGAACCCCACGTTCGCGCTGTAGCCGGTCGGGAAGAGGATGGCCGCTTCCTTGTCCTTGAAGGAGGCCACCTCGGCCTCGAGCTCCTTGTGCAGCTCGAAGGTGCCGGAGAGGATCGGCGATCCGGAGGCGCCCAGCCCGTACTTCTGGATCGCCTCGATCGCGGCCTTCTTGACCTCGTCGCGATAGGAGATGCCGAGGTAGTTGTAGGAGGCCATGTTGATGAGGTCGCGGACCTCACCGGTCTTGCGGTCGCGGACCTGGACGCGGGTGGACGGCGCCGTCTGGAGCGGCTCCGAGTAGAGGTAGTAGCCGTTCGGGAGGGCCTCCTGGTACCACTCGTTGAAAGGACCCAGCAGGTTCAGGGGGTCGTCCCCCGCCCCGTAATAGAAGTTGCTGTAGTCGTACTCGGCAAACGCGGTCTTGGCGTCGTCCTTCTTGTGGACCGCTTCCATAGTGATCCCATCCTCCGGGGGCAATGGTCACCCCCCCACTCGCACCCATCGGTGCGCAAAAGATCCGGGATTATACCAGCGAAGACGGCTCGAGCCAAAGTCGGAATAGGGGGTCGAAGCCACCAGGAATCGTGGCCTCACGATGCGGCCACCCCACGGGGACGGTAGAGCTCCGCGGATACGCGACGAACAATGACATTTGGTACGAATCTTTGCACGGTGGCCAGGGCGCGGTTGGCGAAGCCGGCGATCACCCGGACCCGACCGCGATCGAGGCCGGCGAGCGACGCCTCGACCACCTGCTCGGCGGTCATCAGGGGCATCCGCCGGACGAGGAGACCGGAGTGCGTCTCGGCCACGTCGAGGAACTCGGTGGCTGTGATGCCGGGACAGAGCGCCTGCACGCGCACGCCCGAACCGCGGACCTCTTCCGCGACCCCCTCCGTGAAGGAGAGGACGAAGGCCTTGGTCGCGGCGTAGACCGTCAGGAAGGGAACCGGCTGGAAGGCCGCGTTCGAGGCGACGTTGACGATCGAGCCGCCCCCGCGCGCGAGCATGTCGGGCAGGAAGGCCCGCGTGAGGTGGACCAGCGCCTTGATGTTGAGGTCGAGCATTTCCTCGATAACTTCCGGTCGCTGCTCGGCAAACCGATCCGTGTGCCCCATGCCGGCGTTGTTCACGAGAAGCTCGATGCGGAGCCCCCGCTCGCGTACGGCCTTGACCAGCTCGGCGACACCGGACGAGGCGGTGAGATCCGCAGGAAGGACTACTGCCGACTCGCCGCCCCCGAGCTCCTCGGCCAGCTTGCGCAGCCGGTCCTCGCGGCGCGCGACGAGGACGATCTTCGTCCCCCGCCGGCGCAGCGCCTGCGCGTAGGCGAGACCGATCCCGCTGCTGGCGCCGGTGACGAGAGCGTGCCCCGCCTCTCCCATCGTCCGCTCAGCCGGCGAGGGCCTCGTCGCCCCGCGCCTGGTCCGGATGCGGAGTCGGACGCGCGGGCAGTCGAGCCACGAGCCGCTGCGGCGAGCGCCAGTTGTCGGCCATCGCCACCTGCTGCACGCAGTTCACGGTGCAGTAGGGGGCGCAGCTCTTCCGAGTCGCGTACTCGTGGCGGATATGCTCCTTCGTGTACTGCTCGAGGGGGATGCCCGGCGTGCCGCGCTGCTGCGAGCAGTAGCTCACCGTCCCGAACTCGTCTACGTACAGGTAGCGCGAGCCCGCGCGGCAGCTCCACTCGTTGGGAAGGCCGCGCGCGAGGTTCTCCTGGAACTTCGCGTTCCAGTAGTGGGGCCAGCGGCGCTTGTTGGGCTCGTTGATCTCGCGGAAGACGGCCATCTCCCGCGGGCCGAGGGAACGGAGCTGCCCGTCCCCGTCGTGCACGATGCCGAAGGAGGTCGTGAAGCCGAGCTCCGTCGCCCGGCGCAGGATCGCCGCCGCGTCCTCGGGGTTCTTGACCCCGCTGCCGAGGACCGAGTTGATCGTCACCGTGAACTCCGCGGACTCGGCGAGCCAGCGCAGCTTGGGCTCGAGGAGGCGGAGGCTCTTGAGCGACACCGAGTCGGGCTCGACGTTGTCGATGCTGATCTGCAGGTGGTCCAGTCCTGCGCGGTTGAGCGCCTCGATCCGCTCCCTCGACAGGTAGTAGCCGTTCGTGATGAGCGTCGCCACCATCCCGTTCTTGCGGATGCGGCCGACGATCGTGTCGAGGTCCGGGTGGAGGAAGGGCTCTCCCCCGCTCACCGTCACGAAGTCCGTGCCTAACGCACCCAGCTTGTCCACCCAGCGGAAGACCGTCTCCCTGGGCACCGGGGCGGAGACAGCGTCGTACTCGTTGCAGTAGCCGCACGCGAGGTTGCAGCGGCGGATGGGGACGATGTGGGCGAGGATCGGGTGGTAGCGGTCGATCTGAGTGCGAATCGCCTTCCAGCCGATGCGGATGTCGCGGAGCAGGCGCTGACGGCGCTTCATGGGCACGGAAGATCCCTCGTTTCCGAGCGAGCGACGCAAATTTCGCGGATCATACAGAAGCCCGCGCGGCCTTGTCGACACTTTCTTGACGCTCGATACCCCGCGGATTATCGTCATCGTCCATGGCAAACCTCGCCGCGGCCAACGTGATGCATCGCAAGACGCGTACCGCGGTCTCCGTACTCGCGGTGGCCATGGAGGTCGCGATGGTCATGCTCCTCGTGGGCATGGCGAACGGAACGCTGAACGAGATCGCCGATCGGCTGCAGAACGTCGGCGCCGACGTCCTCTTCCAGCCTCCCGACGCGTCGTTCCTCCTCGGCGCCACGAGCGCCGTCATGCCCGTGAAGTACATCGACCTCATGAAGCAGCAGCTCCCCGAGGTCGCGGAGGCGACGCCGGTCCTCAACTGGCTCGTCTCGAAGATCGGCAACGACTCTCGCGCGGTGAACCTGTGGGCCATCGACTACCCGAGCTTCGCCCGGATCTCGGGAGGCTTCGTGATGACGGAAGGCCGGCCCCTCGAGAAGGCCGACGACCTCGTGATGGACACCGTTCTCGCCCGCGCGACGGGGCTCGGCGTCGGCGATCGCCTGCCGCTCATGAACCGCCAGTTCACGCTCGTGGGGATCTGCAAGGCGGGCGCGGGCGGCCGTCTGTACGCGCGGATCGAGGACGTGCAGGAAGCGATCGGCAGCCCGGGGAAAGCCTCGTTCTTCCTGGTGAAGGGAGTCGCGGGCACGGACGCCGAGAAGCTCGCCCGCGCGCTCGAGGAGAAATTCAAGGGCCACAAGATCACGCCCGTCGCCCAGGTGTCGCAGGCGATGCAGGACAACGCGATCGGCCTGCAGCAGTTCAAGAGCGCGCTCACGGGGATGGCGGTCGTGATCTCGTTCCTGGTGGTGCTGCTTGCGATGTACACGACGATCATCGAGCGCACGCGCGAGATCGGCATCCTGCGCGCGATCGGAGCGAGCCAGACCATGGTGGTGAAGCTGGTGGTCGCGGAGAGCTTCCTCATCTGCCTCGCCGGAGTGGTCGCGGGGATCGGGATCTCTCTCGCGGGACGCTGGCTCCTGCCGCAGATCTTCCCGACGCTCGCGATCACGCTCACGCGCCAGTGGGCGATGATCGCCGCCGGGCTCGGCCTGACGGGCGGTCTGCTCGGATCGCTCTACCCGGCCGCGCGCGCTGCGCGACTGGACCCGATCCAGGCCCTCAATTTCGAATAACTGGCTTGTTGGTAAGTAGTTAGACGCGTTAGCTGCTTGCGAGCTCTTCCGCGACCGCGCTCAGCGTCTTCGCGACCTCGTCGCGAGAGACGCTCCCCTTCCTGAACTTGAGCGTCAGGGTAAAGCTCTTGTCGC
>JBKPBQ010000421.1:0-8002 GCA_046726955.1 Acidobacteriota bacterium | reverse complement strand
CGTACATGTCGCCGGAGCAGATGGACGGAGCCGCTCTCGACGCCCGGAGCGACCTCTTCTCGCTCGGAGCCGTCCTCTACGAGCTGGTGACGGGCCAGAAGGCGTTCGGCGGCCCGGACCTGCCGACGATCGTCAAGAAGCTCGCGTACGAGGATCCGCCGCCCCCGAGCTCGGTGCGATCGGGGCTCCCGAAAGCGCTCGACGGCGTGGTCACCCGGGCCCTCGCCAAGGACCCCGCCCGCCGCTATCCCAGCGGAAAGGAGCTGGCTGAGGACATCGAGGACCTGCTTGCGGATCGACCACCACGCCACCTCCCGAGCTCGGCACCGTCGCAGGAGCAGAAGACGCTCGTCCCGCAGTCCGGCCCACCTGCGATCCCGCCGGCGAGGCCAATGCCGGTGCCGGGAGCGAGCACCGTCGCGGGGGGCGGTGGGCGCAGCGGGCTCTCCCTGCCAGTGGGCAAGAGGGTCTCCCTCGCCTTCCTGACCGGCGAGCGCCGGGGGGAGGTCTTCCTCCTGGCGCGCCCCAGGGCGCTCATCGGCCGCAACGGCGGCCAGGCGAGCGCGGACATCGAGCTGTCCGATCCGGAGGTCTCACGGACCCATGCCCTCGTCGAGTGCCATGGGAGCCGCGTGGTCATCCGGGACTTGGGTAGCACCAACGGAACATTCGTGGGCGAGAGGCGGATCGAGGAGCAGACCCTCGAGGACAAGAGCGAGTTCCGGGTCGGCGGGACCCGGATCATGCTCATCGTCTCGGACGCCGACTAGGAACCCTCCGGCGGGCGGTCTCGCTCCCCCACCGTCGACCCGACCAGCGGGTTCTTGCGCGAGCGGAGGAAGGCCTGGACCTACACGCCGATCGTGGCCGAGACGATGCGTCAAGAGGAGTGACCGGCCGTAGCCCAGCCACGAGCCGCCACCCCCCGCTTCAGGGGTGACTGCTTGGCCCCCCGTGTTTCGCGAGGACAGCGAGAGGTCGCGTCCAGAATCGACGCTCAGGGTGTATTCCTTTCCCCGCGAGAAGTCGCCGCGGATGCTTCGCATGGAGTCGTACCCTGGAGCACGCATCCGAACCTGGATCACGTGCTTGCCCGAGGCCACGGGAATGGCCCGAGTGTACGTTCCACCCGCTTTCTCCACCACACCGAGCCACTTCTTGACGGACCCGGTCAAGGTTTCCGTGAGCACGACATCGCCATCCACTGCGACCGTGAGCTCGACGCTTCGGAAATCGTGACGGCAGACGACGTTCAGCGTGGCCGAGGGGAGGAAGAGGACAAGCGCGATCCCCAGCAAGACGGACGCGAGCACCCCAGGGACACCGCGAGTCGTGCCCTGGCCGACAGCGGCCGCACAACCGCCTGCACGCCCGTCCTGATCCGAGCCGTCGATTCCGCGAGAAGCGTGGTCGGGGGACGTGGATCGGATGGTCCGACGGAAGTCTCTTCAACCATCGCGATCCAGTGATTTTACCGGTGCGCTGGCTCGTGTGCCAACCGGTCGCGGTGGTAGCGGCACCTCCGTCCGCGACATAGGATGCCCCTCGTGGAGGGACCGATTCATGAGTCCTGGATCGCTGAACCGTCGTGACGCTCTCAGGCTGGGTGGTGCCGCCGCCGCCTCGGTGGTCCTGGGGCCCGCGATTCGCGCCACCGCGGCGTCCTGGAAGCCGGTTCCCATCGCCACCCAGCTTTGGTGCGTGCGCCAGCAGCTGGCCAACGACAT
The DNA here is from genome assembly GCA_046726955.1 of Acidobacteriota bacterium. GTDB lineage: Bacteria > Acidobacteriota > Vicinamibacteria > Fen-336 > Fen-336 > CAVPGH01. The sequence goes on along the minus strand of JBKPBQ010000421.1, from coordinate 6,275 downwards.
CCCCGGGACGCTCGAGGCGGTCGGCGCGCTGGGCTTCGAGGCCGTCGAGCTCGAGAACGCGTTCGGCCGGTCGGGTGCCGACTGGAAGAGCCATCTCGACGCCGCGAACCTGAAAGCGTGCGGCTTTCATCATCACCTCTCCGACCTGCAGGGCGACAAGCTCGCGGCCAGCGTGGAGTTCAATCGGGCGATCGGGAACCGAAACCTGATCGTCCGCTCGCTGGAGCCGGCGGTCTACACCTCGTCCGACCTGCTGAGGAAGACCGCCGACGAGGTCAATCGGGTGGCCGAGTCGTTGAAGGCACACGGGATGCGCGTCGGGTACCACAACCACACGGCCGACTTCAATCGCATCGACGGCGAGTACTGGTGGAACCGCTTCGCCGATCAGACCTCGAAGGAGGTCGTGCTGCAGCTCGACACCGGAAACGCGTCGGAGGCGGAAGGCGTGAGCCCCCAGTCGTTCATCGCGCGAAACGCGGGCCGCACGATCTCGATGCACGTCAAGCCCTTCTCGAAGAAGGACCCGAACGCGTATCTGGGCGCCGACGAGCTCGACTGGCCCGCGATCATGACGGCCGCCGAGACGGTCGGCGGCATCGAGTGGTACATCATCGAGTACGAGAAGGAAGGCGTGCCACCGCTCCAGGCGCTGAAGGCGAACCTGGAGCGGTTCAAGAAGCTCCGGAGCTGACGGGCAGGACTGCGCTCGTCATCGATGCCGGTGCTCGCCGGTCTCGCGGCTGACCGCCGAAACCGCGTAGAATCGCTCTCTCCGTGACGAGGACCGCGATCAGCCGGGGCCAGGCCGCCTTCGCCGTCGCCCTCCTCTTTGGTGTCAACTTCCTCAACTACATCGACCGCTACGTGATCGCGGCGGTCGCTCCCCTCATCCAGGCGGACTTCGCGCTGCGCGACACCCAGGTCGGGCTCATCGGCTCGATGTTCATGGTCGCGTACATGATCGCGTCGCCCTTCACGGGCGTGATCGGCGATCGCTGGCCGCGCCGCTATCTCGTGGGGTCGGGGGTGCTCCTGTGGAGCGGAGCCACGATCCTGTCTGGCCTCGCCTCCAGCTACCACCACCTGCTCCTCGCCCGCTCGATCATCGGCGTGGGCGAGGCGGGCTTCGCCGTCGTCTCCGCCCCCCTGATCAGCGATCTCTTCTCGCGGGAGGCGCGCGGCCGCATGCTCGCCTGCTTCTACGTGGCGATCCCGGTGGGGAGCGCCCTCGGTTTCATCCTCGGCGGCTTCATGGGACAGCACTACGGCTGGCGGGCCGCGTTCTTCGTCGCGGGCGCGCCGGGGATCGCCCTCGGGCTCCTCGCCTTCCGCATGCCGGAGCCGCCCCGGGGAGCGAGCGACGGTGTCTCCGCGGCCGGCGAGCACCGCTTCGAGTGGGGCTCCATGCGCACACTCGTCGGCAACCGGTCGTTCCTCTACACGACGCTGGGCATGGCCACGATGACGTTCGCCCTCGGAGGGATGGCGTACTGGATGCCGACGTTCCTCGAGCGTGTCCGGGGTGTGCCCTTGGACCACGCGAACATGGTGTTTGGAGGCATCACCGTGGCGTCGGGGCTCGTGGGCACGTTCCTCGGCGGATGGCTCGGCGACTCGCTCGCCAAGCGCACGGACCGCGCCTACCTGCTCGTCTCCGGGGTGGGGATGCTGCTGGGGGTGCCCGCGACCTACGTGGGCCTGACCACGACCAATTCCTCGGTCCAGCTCCCCGCGCTCTTTCTCGCCGAGGTCGCGGTCTTCCTGAACACCGGCCCCGCCAACGCGGTGCTCGTGAGCGTCGTGCTCCCCGAGATCCGGGCCACTGCCCTCGCCCTCTCGATCTTCACGACCCACCTGATCGGCGACGTGCCGTCCCCGATCTTGATCGGCCGCGTGTCCGACTGGACGGGCAGCCTGGAGAAGGCGCTCCTCGTCTGTACGATTGCCATGGCCCTTTCCGGCGTCCTCTATCTCCTCGGCGCGAGAACCCTCGGCCGCGACATGGCCGCGATCCGCGACGTCGTCTCCGCCCGGAGTCGTCCGCCTTCTTGACGGATCCCCTCACCGCGCGTTCGCGGCACTCCGATCGCGCTACGGCAGACGTTTCCGAGAAGGCCCAGCAAAACGACTCGGGCCGCTTTCGCGGCCCTGGTCTCGGCTCGATGATTTGTACCGGATGAGGTTGGTAGCGGGGGGAGGATTTGAACCTCCGACCTTTGGGTTATGAGCCCAACGAGCTACCTGGCTGCTCTACCCCGCGTCCGTTGATTCTCGAAATCTACAGTCGCGTACGCACGTTGTCAAATCCCAGGCGGGCGGCGACTGGGAACAGGACTCCGCACGCTCGGTTGTCCGTCTCCATGCCGCGTCCGCTCCGGCCGTTTCAGCGGCTCCGGAAGGTTTGATAATTTCTCCAACTCACTGATTCTACTAACATTACATCATTTGACTCGGCCCGGAGTGACCCCGCATTGAACCTTTGGCCCGAGGCTTGCGTCGAATCTGGTGGAGGGTACGGGACATGGCCACAACGATGCCGGCCGTCAGCGCGACTTGCCCTCTGTGCGGCGCGCCCGTTCTTTCCGTAAACGGACTCGGGCAAGTAGAGTCCGACGTCGTGCATCCGATCGCGCTGGGCCGCCACGGCAACGCCGGCTACATGCTGTGCGACAGCTGCGGCGTCCTCGCCGACCTTCCCGCCAATCTCACGCTGAACTGATCCGTCGCGCGCCGCATCGGCGCGCGACGGTTCTTCGTTCTGCTTGACGTCGAGGCTCGCCGGGGGCAAACTCTCGGTCCACGTCGAACGGCGTACGTCGGAGCACGGCTCGCGAGCCGGGCACCGCAACCGCTCCTGGAGGTAGAAGACATGGTCGACGACACGCCTGTGGGCTCCCCGGGGCCTCTGTCTACACCCGAGCCTGCTGCGCCGCCCCCCCCGACGAACCCCGCGCCGGCCAAGCCGAAGCCGAAGAAGGCGCGCGCGGCCAAGAAGACGGCCAAGAAGGCGAAGAAGAAGAAGAAGTCCTCTCGGGCCGGGGGCAAGAAGGCGAAGCGGGCCAAGAAGGCGAAGAAGTCCGCCAAGTCGTCCCGCAAGGGACGCAAGAAGACGGGACGGAAGAAGCGCTAGATCTCGGCCCGGAAGCGATCTGCCACGGAAAGGGGGCGCCCGCGCGCCCCCTTTCTCATTCCCGGCCCCAGGGGAGGATCGCGGTCTTGAGCCCGTCGCCGCCGTGCGCGAGATGCGCGAGCACGGCCGGCAGATCGTCGAGCGGCGCCTCGGCGGTGATGAACGCATTCGGGTCGAGGTGCCCGTCGGCGATGAGCCGGAAGGCCTTCCGGATGCTCTCCGGCGTGTGGTGGAAGGTCGACTTGATCGTCAGCTCCTGGTAGTGCAGGCGCTGCGAGTCGATGCCGATGCTCGTGTCCGCCGGGCAGCCCCCGAACAGGTTCACGACGCCGCCCTTGCGCACCGTGCGCACCGCGGCCTCGCAGGTCTCGGGAAGCCCCACGGCCTCGATCACCACGTCGGGCCCGCGCCCGCCGGGGCTGCGCTCACGGAGCATATCCGCGAGATCGCCGATCGCGGGCGCCGTCACCGTCGACTCCGCGCCCAGCTCGCGCGCCTTGTCGAGCCGCTGCGCGTTTCGGCCCGCGGCCACGACGTGCGCTCCGCGCATGCGGGCGAGGGCCACGAACATGAGCCCGATCGGACCGGTCCCGATGACGGCGACGGACTGGCCACGCCCGATCCAGCTCTCCTCGACGCCGCGGACGACGCAGGCGAGCGGCTCCACCATCGCCGCCTCGCGGAAGAGCAGGCCCTCCTCGAGGGGGATGAGGTTGTGCTGCACGAGGCGGGCCGGGATCTTCGCGAACTCGGCGTAGGCGCCGTTCCAGAACAGAAGGTCGTCGCAGAGGCTCGGCATGTCGTGCCGGCAGAAGTGGCACTCGCCGCAAGGCGCCGAGTTCGCCACCACCACCGGCGTCCCCGGCTCGACAGTCTCCACTCCCGGCCCCACTTCCTCGACCACTCCCGCCACCTCGTGACCGAAGACGGCGGGCGGGACGATCATCCGCGCGTGATAGCCGCGGCGGAAGACCTTCACGTCGGTCCCGCACGTGAGCGCGGCCCGCGTGCGGAGGAGGAGCTCGCCGGGCCCGATCACCGGCACGTCCACCTTCTCCACGCGCACGTCTTCCTTGCCGTAGAGGACGGCCGCCTTCATCTGGGTGGTCAAAGAGTCACCTCGAAACGGTCCCGTGCGGCTCCAGCACGACCTTGAGGGTTCCCCGCTCCGGCCGCGCCGCGAGCGCGAACGCCTCCGGCGCGCGCTCGAGCGGAAACCGGTGCGTGACCAGCTCCCGGACCCGGAGCTCTCGCGAGAAGACCAGGCGAGCGGCCAGGTCCTGCACGTCGACGGAAGCGCTGTACGACGTCAGGATCTCCTTCTCCGAGGCACACAAGAGGCCCAGGTCCACCTCGGCCGACTCTCCTGGGGACGTTGCGGCGAAGACCATGATACGCCCGCCCGGTCGAACGGCGTCAAACGCCTGGCGGAACGCGGCCGGACCCACCGCCGCCAGGAGCACGCAGTCGGCGCCGCGTCCGTCCGTGAGACCGCGGACCTCGCGGGGAACGTCGCCGCCGGCGTCCAAGGCGGCCGCCGCCCCCATCGCGCGGCTCATCGCGAGCCTCTCCGGGACGGTATCGGACGCGAAGACGTCCGCCCCCGCCCACCGCGCGAGCTGCAGGAGCAACAAGCCGATCGGGCCCTGGCCCACCACGAGGACGGCCTCGCCCTTGTCGATCCCCGCCCGGCGCACGGCCTTGAGGCAGGTGTTCACCGGCTCCACGAACGTCGCTTCCTCGTCCGTCACCCCGTCGGGCACGGCGATCGTCCCGCGCTCCACGATCCAGGGCAGGACCCTCACGAACTGGGAGTAGCCTCCGCCCGACGGCTCGAATCCGGCGGTGGTGCCGTTCTTCTTGTAGGTGTCGCACTGCGCGTAGGTCCGGCGGCGGCAGTAGAAGCAGGTCCCGCAGGGGACGTGGTGATGGACGACGACGCGGTCGCCTTCCCGGAAGCGCTCGACCCCTGGACCCACCTCGGCCACCCGGCCCGCGATCTCGTGGCCGAAGACGCGCGGGGGTTCGAGCCGCCCGCTCTGTATCTTCTTGAGATCGGTGCCGCAGATGCCGGAGGCGAGCACCTGCACCACGATCTCCCCGCGTTCGGGGGCGGGCCGGGGCAGGTCTTCGACGCGGAGGTCGTTCGCACCGCGGTAGACGACCGCCTTCAACGCCCGCCCCCCACGCTCTCTACCTATCCCCCGAAGATGCCCTTGAGGACGAAGAAGACGTTCTCCTTCCGCTCGCGCAGGCGCCGGTAGAAGTAGGGCATCCAGTGGGTGCCGAAGGGCACGTAGATCCGCACGTTCTGGCCCGCGGCCACGAGCTCTTCCCAGCGCTTGGGACGCAGGCCGTAGAGCATCTGGAACTCGTACCGGGAGGCCGGGATCTTCTGCTCGCGCGCGTAGCCGAGCGTCTCCTGCACGAGCGCCTCGTCGTGGGTGGCGATGGCCGGGTAGTTTCCGCGGTCGAGCAGCACGCGCGCGCACATCTTGAAGTTCTTCCGGATGTCGTCCATGTCCGTCCAGGCGATCGACTCCGGCTCGCGGTAGGCGCCCTTGCAGAGCCGCACGCGGTCGCCGCGCCGCACCGCCTCGGCCACGTCCTCCGCCGTGCGGTGGAGGTAGGCCTGGAGCACGATCCCCACGCAGTCGTACGTCCGGCGCAGCGCGTGGAAGATGTCGATCGTATCCTGCGTGAGCTTCGAGCCTTCCATGTCCAGCCGAACGAAGCCTCCCACCGTCTTGGCGACCTCGAGGATGGAGGCGGCCTGCTCGAGGCAGAAGTCGCGGGAGATGGCTTGTCCCATGGAGGAGAGCTTGATCGAGATGTTGCGGTCGACTCCGTCAGGGACGAGTCGTAGCAAGGATCGCGCCGACTCCACCGCGCGGCGGGCCGTCGCCTCGTCGAGGACGTCCTCTCCGAGCTCGTCGAAGGTGGACTTGATGCCGCGGGCGGCGAGAGCGCGTCCGGCCCGGACTGCATCCTCGGGGGCCTCTCCCGCGACGAATCGACGGGCCAGGAAAGTGAGCGCTTTCACGCGCGCCCATTCTATGCGCAAGGCTCCACCTGGCAAGCCTGGACGCACGTCGGACGGAAGGCGGGATCGCGGTCAGATGCGGCTGGCGCTGTGCGGGAT
>JBKPBQ010000420.1:0-16073 GCA_046726955.1 Acidobacteriota bacterium | reverse complement strand
GGTGACGAGAATGGCTCGATGGAGCCATTCTGCGGGGAAGCTAGAGAGCCCCCTTGCGGACGGCGTAGGCGGCGGCCGCCGTGCGCGACGGCAAGTTGAGCTTGGACAGTATGTTGGCGACGTGGCGCTTGACCGTGTGCTCGCTCAGGAAGAGCCGCTCGGCGATCTCGGGATTGGTGAGTCCCTCGGCCACGAGCGCCAGCACCTCGGACTCGCGCGCGCTCAGCCCCGCGACCGCCTTGCATTCCGCTCTCGGAGGCGCCGTCGTCGGGATCCTCTCGAGGAAGGCCACGGCGCGCGCCGTTTCCACCGCGGCGCCGAGCGCCTGCATCTCCTGCTGCGACGTGCGTGCCTCGCGCAGCGCTTCCTCCTCGCGGCCCGCCGCCCGCAGCACGCCGGCCAGGTCGAGGCGGGCCCGCGCGGTCTCGAACGGCGAGCCCGCCCGGCGGTAGAAGTCGATCGCGTCTTCGAGCAGCTCGCGGGCGCGGGCGAGATCCTCGTCGTGGATGGCGCAGAGCGCGGACGCGGCCGCAGCCGCCGCGCGAAGACCATCGGTCTTCGTGGCCGCGGCCACGGTCTCGAGCTCCTGCCGGGCCTCGCCCGCCGCTGCGCGCTCGCCGAGCGCGAGGCGGGCCCGGACGAGGAGCACCAGCCCGGGCACGCGGTCCAGGACCTCGTGCGCGGGGAGCTGGCGGAGATAGCGCTCGACGAGCCGCGAGCCGCCCTCCGCATCCGCGCGGGGAGAGTCGAGGAGCATGGCGGCCCGGCCGAGGAGCGACAGCGGCTCGGACTCGTAGCGCAGGAAGAGGGCTGCGGCCTCGTCGCAGCGGCCCTGTCGCCGGCGCAGCTCGGCGAGCCGGACCCAGGTCTCGGGCAGGTAGACCGGCGCCACCGCCTCGAACTCGCGGAGCATGGTCTGGATCTCGGCCTCCGCGCGCGCCCACTCGCCGCGCCACGTGAGCGATCCCACGTAGTGGCGCCGGCAGAACGTGATGCTGGACACCGTCTGCAGCCGGCGGGCGTGGTCGGAGACCCGGTCGCACCACTGCAGCGCGCGAGAGTAGTCCCACACCTGCTCGCAGGCGGTGAGCATGTAGCAGCAGGCCTGGCCCGCCGCGTCCGGGTTGATCTCGCCGGCGAGGGCGGCGGTGGTCGTCCCGTCGAGCCGCAGCAGCCCTTCCGCGATGCGGCCCTCGCTCACGAGCTGCATCCCTTCGAGCGCGTCGGCCATGAGCCGCAGGTCGGAGAGGCCGAGCGTCCGCGCGAGCTCGCGCGCGCGCGCCGTCTTCTCGCGCGCGGTCCGGGCGTCGCCGTGGTAGAGGAGTGCCAGGTGTCCTTCCCAGAGCTCGAGCCACGCGAGCTCGGGCCCGGGGGGCAGCTCCTCGAGGAGCGTGCGCGCGCGCTGCAGCCAGCCGTTCGTGCGCGCCTTCTCCCCGAAGGCGCCCGTGTACGCGACGCCGACCCAGGTGGCGACGCGTGCGGCGTCGGTTCGCTGGCCGGCCTTGACGTAGAGCGTGTACGCCCGCTCGCGGGCCTCGAGGCTTCGCCGGCTCTCCCCGAGCCAGAACGCGCACGCGCTCAGCCCTTCGAGGGCTTCGGCGCTCTCACCCTTGGCGAGGGCGGCTTCGAAGCGCTCCCGGGCCTCAGCCCGGGCCGTGGGCGAGAGCCTCCTGGCCTTTCGCGAGATCGACGGGAGGCGGGGACGCGTGCGTGCTCATGGCGGCTCGAAAAGGAATTCTAGGGCATCGCGTCCGGCCGGCGAAGAGGAGGGCCGAGGGGTGGCTATTCGCTGCGAAGGACCTCGGTGGGCTCGAGGAGGCTCGCCCGGCGGGCGGGCGCCCAGCTCGCGGCGAGGGCCACGGCACCGAGCGCAACGGCCACCGTCGCGTACGTGAGCGGATCGAGCGCGCTCACGGCGTACAGGAGACCGCGGGCCGCCCGGCTCAGGGCGGCGGCGCCCACGAGGCCAAAGGCGAGTCCGGCCGCTACGAGGGTCATGCCCTCGCGGAGAACCGTGCGGCGCACCTGCTCCGCGCGGGCTCCGAGCGCGAGCCGCACGCCGATCTCGCGGCGGCGCCTCAAGACCGAGTAGGAGACGACGCCGTAGATCCCGATCGCGGCGAGGGCGAGGGCGACGGCGGCGAAGGCGGAGATGAGCAGCGTCGTGAAGCGGGACCGCCCGCGGGCGTCGGCCACGTAGGCCTCGAGCGGCCGCACGTCGTAGACGGGCAGCTCGCGGTCGAGGCCGGCCACGATCCGCCGGACCGCCGCCGTGTCGAGCTCGCGCCCGGCGCTCGTGCGGACCGTCCAGGCCATGGGATTGCGCGGGCTCTGGCGGTGCGGGACGTACACCTGCTCGCGCACGACCTCGGACAGGCTGCGGTGGCGGATGTGGCGCACGACCCCGACCACCGTCGCCCAGGTGGGAGCGAAATCTCCTTCGACGAGGAACTCCACCTGCAGGCGCTGGCCCACCGCGTCGCGACCCGGCCAGACCTTCTCCGCGAGCCGGTCGTCCACGATCACCACGGGCCCCGAGCGGAGGTCGTCGTGCTCCTCGAAGAAGCGCCCGGCGACGAGCTCAGCCCCCACGGTGCGGAAGAAGCCGGGGCTCACGGAGCGGGAGTCGGCCTCGTGGGAGCCGCGCGTCTTCTCGTCGACGCCGTCGAACGAGTAGGGTGTCGACCAGTTCGGCGCGTCGTCGTAGGGCAGGGCGCTCACCGCCCCCGCGGCTTCCACTCCGGGAAGGGAGAGCAGGCGCTCCTCGAGGCTTCGCGCGAACGCGACGAAGGCGGCGCGATCCGGGTAGCGGACACCCGGCAGGCCGATGCGGAAGGTCGCGACGCGCTCGGGGCGGAAGCCGGCGTCCACCTGCTGCAGGGCGTGGAAGCTGCGCAGCAGGAGCCCTGCGCCGACGAGGAGCACCGTCCCCAGCGCCACCTCGGAGACGACGAGCAGACGACGCACCCGACGGCGGGGAGCGTCGTTGCCGGATCGACCCGCGCCGCGCAGGGCGGCCGCGAGATCGAGGCGCAGGGCGCTCGCGAGGCCGACGAGGGACACGAGAACAGCGGCCACGAGCGCGGCGCCGGCCGTGAACGCGAGCACGGGCCAGCTCAGCGCCGCCACGTGGTAGCGGGCGAGCGCCGCCGGGCGGACGAAGAGAAGCAGGTCGAGGAGCACGTGACCCCCGACGAGCCCCGCGGCAAGACCGAGGCCGACGAGGACGAGCGTCTCCACGAGGACCTGGCGGACGAGCCGTCCGCGGGTCGCTCCGAGCGCGGCCCGCACCGCCATCTGCTCGCGCCGGGCGAGCTCGCGGCCAAGAAGGAGGTTCGCGACGTTCACGCAGGCGAGGAGGAGAACGAGCCCAACCGCCCCCAGGACGAGCAAGAGCGGGGGACGCGTCTCTCGGACCGCATCGTCTTGCAGTCCGACCGCGAAGAAGCTGCGGCCGGAGGCGGCGTACTCGGCGTGCGCAGCCTCGATGCGCCGGCCCAGCGCCGCGATCTCCTGCGCCGCCTGCTCGGGCATGACCCCGGGGGCGAGCCGGCCGAACGTCCGCAGGTAGTAGAGCCTGCGCGGGTCGCGCGGAAGATCGTCGGGGAACGGAATGTAGGCCTGAGGCTCCACGGGCACGTTCGCGTCGGGCGGAAAGAGGAGGCGCAGCCCGGGCGGCGCTATGCCCACGACCGTGAGCGGCGTGCCGTCGACGCGCACGGCGCGGCCCACGACCGCGGGATCGGCGCCGAAGCGCCGGCGCCAGAGCCCGTCGGAGAGGACGACCACGCGCGGGGCGCCTCGACCTTCCTCTCCCGGCTCGAACCCCCGGCCCTGCGCGGGTTCCGCTCCCAGCACCGAGAAGAAGTTCGAGGTCACGAGGCCGATGCGGAGCTGCTCCGGCTCGCCCTCGCCCGTGATCTGCACCGAGGTCGCCCAGATCGCGGCGAGTGCCTCGAAGCTCCGAGATTCCTGGCGCAGGTCGGCGAGCTCCGGGCCCGAGATCGGGCCGCGGTGATACCCCGCGCGGTCGAGATTGCTCCAGACGAACATGAGCCGGTCGGCCTCGCGGTAGGGCGGCGCTTCGAGGAGCACGGCCTGCACGATGCTGAAGACGGCGGCGTTGGCCCCGATCGCGAGAGCGAGCGTCGAGACCACCGCCGCCGCGAAGCCGGGACTGCGCCGGAGCTGGCGCACGGCGAGGGTGACGTCGCGGCCGAGGGCGAGCGTGCCGCTGCCCGTGCGTACGTCGCGCACGCTCTCCTTCACTCCTTCGATTCCGCCGAGCTCGACGCTCGCCGCCCGCCGGGCGGCGGCGGGATCGAGCCCGTCCGCCTCCCTCGCCTCCGCCGCGAGGTCGACGTAGGCGCGCAGCTCCTCGTCCAGCTCCCGCTCCCTGGCCACGCTGCCCGCGAGGTTGCGGAGGAGTGCGCGCAGGCGGCGGAGGAGCGGCACCGCTCAGGCCTCGGTGGCGCGCAGCACGCGAGTGATCGCCTCGCGCACCTGCTCCCAGTTGCGCGTTTCCGCCTCGAGCCGCCGCTCCCCGGCGCGGGTCAGCGAGTAGAAGCGCGCCTTGCGGTTGTTCTCCGATCTCCCCCACCGCCCGGCCACGAGCCCCTGCTCCTCCAGGCGGTAGAGCGCGGGGAAGAACGTCCCGGGATTGACGTGGAAGACCCCGCGCGTGAGCTGCTGCAGCCGCTGCGAGATCCCGTACCCGTGGAGCGGTCCCACGGAGAGCGTGCGGAGGATGAGCAGGTCCAGCGTCCCCTGCAGGAGCTCGCTCTTCTCGGGCACTCTCGCCTCCTATAGATGAGCTATAGGGTCCGACAGTACCTATGGATTGTCAATAGGACTGGCTCGCGGGGAGGCGGACGGCTCCCGCTACTCCGTCCGGACCGAGAGATCGTCGGCGGCAGGCGGCTCCGACGTTTCGGTCCGGACAGAGCGATGCGACACGACCCGGTTCCGCCCGCCCTCCTTGGCCGCGTAGAGGGCACGGTCGGCGGCGGCGAGGAGCGCCTCCGGGTCCTGGCCGTCCAGCGGCCAGACCGCCGCCCCCAGGCTCGCGGAGAGCGCGATGCGCGCGCCCTCGAAGACGAGCCGGTGCCTCTCGATCGCCCCCCGCACGCGCTCCGCGAGGTGCATCGCCCCTTCCTCGTCGGTCCCGGGGAGGATCACCACGAACTCCTCGCCTCCGTAGCGCGCGGCGACGTCGCCCTTGCGCAGGTGCTGGAGGAGCACGCGGGCCGAGGCGCGCAACGCGGCGTCGCCCGCGGGATGGCCGTAGGTGTCGTTGAGCTTCTTGAAGTGGTCGAGGTCGAGGAGGATGAGGGCGAGACGGCCCTTCTGCCGGTCCTCGCGGGCCACGGCCTGGACGAGCAGCTCGTTGAACGCGCGGCGGTTGTAGAGGTCCGTGAGCCCGTCGCGCACCGCGAGCTCCTTCTGCCGCTCGCGGTCCTGGATGAGCGACAGGGTCGCCGCGGCCTGGTTGGCGAGGATGCCGAGCACGCGGCGCGAGGCCGCGTCGAACGAGCCGCGGGGGCCGGTGAGGACGAGCGCGGCGAGAGTGCGGTTGCGCGCCTTCAAGGGCACCGCCAACAGCGACTCCGCGCGCCCCGCGGGCTCGTCGAGGACGAGGATCGGCATGCGGTCCTCGTGCGTGACCACGTTGTCGAGGAGATAGGCCTCCTCCGCGCTTCGGAGCACCCACGCCGTCCACGTCTTCTCCTCGAGGGAGACCTCGCGCTTCGCGAACTCCGCGGTCCAGCCGTGGCACTCCTCCACGACGTAGCGCGACTGCAGCTCGTCGGCCATGGCCACCGCCGCCCCGTCGGCGGGCACGAGGTTGCGCGCGGAGCGCAGGAGCAGGCTGCGCACCTCGGACTCGCGGGTGAGCGTGCTGAGCCGCTGCGAGATCGGGTAGACGGCCTTGAACTCCGCGTCCAGCTCCTCGCGGGACAGCGAGGCCCGGGTGCGACGGATGGAGTCCGCGGCGAGGTCGGCGAACGACTCGAGCAGCGCGGGCTCGTCGCCGGTCAAGGCCTGCACCTCGAGCTTCTCCGCCACGAGCAGCCCCGCCACGACGTCGGCGGTCCGTACGGGAAGCGCGAGGAGCGTGCCGACCCTCGTCTCCTCGCGGTACCAGGGGAGGTGGTGCAGAAGCCGCTTGAAGTCGGTCGCGTAGAACGGGGCGCCCCGCTCGAGCACGAATGCGAAAGGATCGCCGCTCGTGGAGACGACCGTGTCCGCCACGAGGCTCGCGGGCCCTCGGGAAGCCCGCAGGTACGCCTTCTCGCGCGACCGGTCGATGTCGAAATAGAGGACGGCGTGCGCGCGCAGCGCCGCCTGCGCCACGCCCACGAGCCGCGACAGGTCCTCGCCGAGCTCCGCCGCGCGGTCGAGCTGGCGCGCCCGGCGGCCCTCTTCCGACACCTGGCGGAGGGCGGCGGCCGCGGGCGAGGGCCGCACGGTCCCCGCCTCCGCTTCGACGTCGTCGAGCTGGTCGATGTCGTGCTTGAGCCGCGCGAGCTCGGCGAGGGTCTTCGCGAGCCGGCGCTTCTCGCCGGCGAGCGCGCGGTCGATGGCGAGGACGATCGCGACATAGGCGAGCGCGGCCGCGAGCGCGGCCTCCCAGCCCGCGCCGGGCAGCCGCAGCAGCGCGGAGGCGGTGAGGACCGCGGAGAGGCCGGCCACGGCGAGCGCCACCGGCCAGCTCTCCGCCACGGCGAGCGCGGCCACGAGCACCACGAGGAACGGCCACACCGGCCAACCGAGAGGCGAGAGGAGCTGGCCGAGCGCGTCCAGGGCGAGGGCCAGGAAGGAATAGAGGGCGAGCGTCTCCGCCCGTCCCCGGCCGCGGAGGGACGCCAGGAGCGCGGAGGCGGTGACACCCACGCCCAGCGCGACGAGGTAGACGAGCTTCAGCCACGGCGACACGGGCAACGCGAGCGGACGCAGGAGCGCCACGAGCGTGAGGACGAGGGCGAGGCCCAGGGCCACCTGGCCCGCCTTCCAGCGGACACGTATGTCGAGGACGGGTTCCTTGTTGAGGACGGTCTCGGCGGGCCGGGTCAGGCGGACCGCTCCTCGCGGCCGAGCACGAGCGCGTAGGCCAGGAGGTCCTGCTCGGTGAGGCCCAGCCGCTCGAGGTGCGCGTAGTAGTTCGCGACGCCGTCCTTGTGCTGGGAGACGATGGCCTTCTTCTCCCGCACCTCCTTCACGAGGGTGAGGAGGAGCTGGACGAGCCGCGGCGTGACGCTGACGCCCGCCTCGTCGAGCTCGGCCCGGTGGGAATTCAGCACCGCCTCGATGGCCATGGCCCCCGAGTGCTTGCCGAAGAGGAAGCGCAGCTCGCCCCCCACGCTTTCGGGCTCGATGACCTGGTAGATCGCGGGGTGGATCGTGATGCCGGCGGTGTGGATCCCCGTCTCGTGGCTGAAGACGTTGTGGCCGATGATGGGCTCGCTGGGGCCGACGGGCAGCCCGCTCATCTCCTCGACCTTCCGCCGGAGCTCCCACAACATGTCGTAGCGGAAGCCGGGGACCGTGACGCCGTAGAGCTCCTTGAGGATCATCACCGTCGTGTGGAGCGGCGCGTTGCCCGCGCGCTCCCCGAGCCCGTTCACGGTGCAGGTGGGGATCGTGGCCCCGTGGTGGAGAGCGCGCACGGTGTTGTAGGCGCCGAGGCCGAAGTCGTTGTGGAAGTGGATGACGAGCGGCTTCGTGGGGAAGGCGGCCACGAGCTTCGGGATGTAGAAGTCGACGCCTTCGGGCGCGAAGAAGCCGACCGTATCGGGGAACGAGTAGCGCGTTCCCCCCGCCTCGTAGCAGGCCGTGGCGAGCGCGATCAGGTAGTCGACATCCGCGCGCGAGCCGTCCTCCCCGCCGAACTCGATCTCGCGGACGCCCCGGCTGCGCGCGTGGGCGATCGCCGCGCACGCCATCTTGATGTTGGCCTCGCGGTAGAACGACACCGGGAGGTCCAGCCACTCCTCGGGCTTCCGGCCTTCGAGGGCGAGCAGCGTCTTGCCGATCTTGTACTTGAGGTGGAGGTCGGATCCCGACGTGAAGATGAAGAACGTGCAGTCGTGGGGCTGGGCGCCCATCTTGGCGAGCGTATCGAGCGTGACGTCGATGTCTCGGGCGTTCGACCGGCACATCACGATGATCTCGAGGTCGGGACGCAGGCGGCCCTTCTTCTTCCCCTCCAGGATCAGCTCGAGGGCGCGCCGCTCCGAGGGGGCGGCCGAGGGGAACCCCATGTCGATGATGTGCATCCCCGCGTCGGAGAGCATGCAGGCGAGCTCGTACTTCTGCTCGGGGGTGAAGGCGACGCCGGGCGTCTGCTCGCCGTCGCGCAGCGTCGTGTCGTAGAGCCGGATCTCCCGGGCCCGCGGAAACTCGGTCTTCGCGGTGAACCGCGCAGGGGGCACGATCAGCGTGTCGAGGGGCTCGCGAGGGTCGATCATGGGAGCGGGACTTCCCTTCCCTCCCTTTCCGCGATCATAGCAGCTTCCCTTCTGCATCTCCGGCTGGTAGGGTTCGGTCCGTGGATCCCGTGACCGAGCGGGCGATCGCGGACTACCACGCCCTCCTCCGGGACGACCGCGCGCTGCGGGAGGAGCTCGAGGCCAACTTCCTGGAGAAGATGCGGTCCTCGGGCATCACGTTCGGCGGGCGCGTCCTCTGCTCGTTCCCCCGCCCGAACCTCGTCTCCGCGGGGGTCTACGACCAGATCCGCGGGGTGTGCCGAGGGATCTTCCGGGCTATCGAGAAGGTGGAGCGCGTCCTCGGCGAGGGCCTCTGGGACCTCGTGGATCTCCTGCCGGAAGAGCGCGAGCTGGCGGCGATCGACCCGGGCTACTCTCGCGCCTCGCCGCTCTCCCGCCTCGACTCCTTCCTCACCACCTCCGCCTACCAGTTCGTGGAGCTGAACGCCGAGACGCCGGCGGGCGGGGCTTACGCCGAAGCGCTCGCCGACGTCTTCCTCGAGCTCCCGGTCGTCCGGAAGTTCCAGGAGCGTTACACGCTGCGGCGTTTCCGGACGCAGGAGCGGCTCCTCGAGACGCTCCTGCGTTGCTACCGCGAGGCCGGAGGGAAGGCGGAGCAACCCACGATCGCCGTCGCGGACTACGAGGACGTGCCCACGCGCACGGAGCACCACCTCGTCGCCCGCGAGTTCGAGTCGAGGGGCTGCCCCGCGCTCGTCTGCGACCCGCGGCACCTGACGTACGAGGGAGGACGGCTCCGCCACGAGGGACGGACGATCGACATCGTGTACAAGCGACTCCTCGTGAACGAGTTCCTGGAGCGCCGCGCGCAGGTGCGAGCGCTCTACGAAGCGGTCCGCGACCGGGCGGCCGTGATGGTGAATCCCTTCCGCTGCAAGCCGATCCACAAGAAGGCGATCTTCGCGGTCCTGACCGACGACGCGCTGCAGAAGCACTTCACCGACGAGGAGCGGGCGGCCATCCGCGCCCACGTTCCCTGGACCCGACGGGTCCAGGAAGGCAAGACGACGCACGACGGGAAGACGATCGACCTTCCCGCCTGGATACTCGAGAATCGCGACCGCCTGGTGATGAAGCCGAACGACGAGTACGGCGGCAAGGGCGTCTTCATCGGGTGGGAGACGACACGAGCGGAATGGGAGGCCGCTCTCGCCACCGCACTGCGCGCGTCGTACGTCGTGCAGGAGAAGGTCGAGCTGCTCAAGCAGTCCTTCCCCGAGCTCGCCCCCGACCTTCGCTTCCGCGACTTCGTCGTGGACCTCGACCCCTATGTCTTCGACGGCGAGGTGGAGGGCTTCCTGACCCGGCTCTCCGGGACCTCGCTCGCGAACGTCACTTCCGGCGGCGGCCAGGTGCCGGCGTTCCTGGTCGAGCCGCACCCCTAGGCGCCGGGGAGGCGGTAAGCCTCTGCTCGTCCGCTGCCCATCCTGCCACGCGCTCATCTCGGATCGCGTCCGGGTCTGTCCCGTCTGCTCCCGGCCGCAGCGCGGCGGCGACCACCACGCGGCGCCGAAGCGGAAGAAGCACGAGCCGGCTCGCGAAGCGCCCGCCCCGAAAAAGCCGAAAACGCCGCGGGAGTGGAACGAGAAGGGCGGCGAGCACTTCGCGGCCGGCCGATTCTGGGACGCGCTGTCCTGCTTCGAGAGCGCGCTCGAGAAGAGTCCCCTGTACGTCGAAGCCTGGATGAACAAGGCGAACGCGCTCTTCGAGACGGGACAGCGCGACGAGGGCCTGCAGGCCGCGCTGCGGGCGATCGAGGTCGCGCCGCGGTTCGCGCGCACGTGGCTCAACAAGGGGGCGATGGAGAACCGGATGGGCCGACACGCGCTCGCCCTCGCCTCGTTCCGCGAGTACATGAGCCTCGGCGCCTCCGAGCCCGCCAAGTATCTCGGCGAGGCCCGCCGCGCGGCCAAGCAGCTCGAAGCCGAGGGAAAGAAGCCGGCCCCCCGGTCCGCCCACACGCTCCTCACGCAGGCGAGCGGGTTCCTCGCCGAGGGAAAGTTCCCGCAGGCCCTGGAGTCCCTCGACCACGCGCTCGTCCTCCTGCCGGGCCTGGCCACCGCGCTCCTCTTGAAGGGGGACTGCTTCACGGAGATGCGCCAGTCGCGCTCGGCCCTGTCGTGCTACGAGGAGGGCCTCCGCAGCGACCCCGGGGATCCCCGGCTCTGGAACGGCAAGGGCACGGTGCTGTCCCGCCAAGGCAAGGACGACCTGGCGCTCGCCTCTTTCGACGAGGCTCTTCGCCTCGACCCCGGGAACACGGCGGCGCGGAACGGCCGCGGATGGGCGCTCCTCCAGGCCCGGCGGTCGGCGGACGCCCTGGCCGCGTTCGAAGCCGCGCTCGCCGACGAGAGCAAGAACGCCCTGGCCCGGTTCGGCAAGGCCTGCGCGGAGGATCAGCTGGGCCGCCGTCCCGAAGCCGCGCGGTCGTATCGGTGGTTCCTGGAGCACGCGGAGCCCGCGCTTTCCGCGCAGATCGAGCACGCCCGCGCACGGCTGGCCTCGCTCAAGACCTAGCCCGATCCGCCTGTACGAACGGTCACACGGGCGGGCCCCACCGCGGGCGGAGCGGCGGCGGCGCCTTCATAATGGCGCCATGATGGCCCCTTCGGCCGACTGCTGCCGCAGGATGCGTCCCTAGTGGGGGCGCTCTCGGTCGCGGCCGAGATGGCCTGGAAGGTCGCGGCGGCGGAAGCGGCGCGGGCCCGCCATCCCCAGATCGACAACGCGCTGCTCCTCGTCGGCCTGTGCAGCCTGGAGAAGCTGCTCGCGGCTCGCGACGAGCGGGCGCTCGCCCCCGAGGCCGCGGAGGCGGTGCGGCGCGAATCCGATCGGGTGGAGGCGGCGCTCACGCGGGCCGGCCTCGAAGCCACCGCCCTCCGCCGCGCTCTCCGGGATCGGCTGGGACAAGGGACGTACCGCCACGGCGATCGCCCGGTGGGCCGCAGCGGCGCCTGCAAGGAGACGTTCTACCGCGCCGCCCTCCTCGCCAACGGCACCGAGGTGACGTGTCTTCATCTAATGGCGGCGCTCGCCCAGGACCCGGACCCCGTCGTCTCCAAGCCCGTACGCGACCTCGGCGCGAGCCTGGAGTCGCTCAAAGAGCAGGCGCTCGTGATCGCCCGCTCTGCCCCCGTGCCGGCGGAGGATCCCGCTCCCCCCCGCGACGCGCCGGCCGAGTCGGCGACACCGGAGCTCGACCGCTACGGGCGCGACCTCACCGCCCTCGTGGCCCGCGTCGAGCCTCCGCTCCTCGTCGGCCGGCGGACCGAGCTCCAGCAGATCCTGCAGGTCCTGACCCGCTCCGCCAAGAACAACCCCGTCCTCGTCGGCGACCGCGGCGTCGGACGGAGCGCCATCGTCCTCGCCCTCGCCGCGAGGGCCGCCGAGGGCAAGGACGCGGCGGTCGTGGGCCGGCGCCTCGTGGAGCTCCTCCCCGACGCCATCGGCGCCGACGTCCGCGACGGCGCACCCGCGGCGGAACGATTCGGGGCGGCGCTCGAGGAAGCCAGCGCGCACCCCGAGGTCCTGCTCGTGGTGGACGATCTCCACGCGGTGCTCGGAACCGGGCAGACGGTCGTGGACGGCGGACCGCTCGCGGATGTGCTGCGGAAGGCTCTCGCGCGGGCCGACCTTCGCTTCCTGGTGGTCGCGACCCCCGACGCGTATCGTCGGCACCTCGAGGCCGACCCCGCGCTCGAGCGGCGCTTCGAGAAGATCGACGTCGAGGAGCCGACGCGCGACGAGACGGTGGAGATCCTCCGCGGCCTCGCGCCCCGCCTCGAGAAGCAGCACGCCGTCGGCTTCGACGACGAGGCCCTCTCTACGGCCGTGGACTTCTCGCTGCGCTTCGACCACGACCGCCGGCTGCCCCGGAAAGCCCTGGAAGTCGTGGAGGCGGCGGCCGCCCGCTCGCGGGTGGCGATTCCGGGAAGGCCGGCGCCCGAGGAGGCTCCCACGCGGGGACGTCCCGCGGCTACCGGGCGGGTCACGGAGCGCGCGGTGGCGCAAGTGGTCGCGGAGAGGATGAGCATACCGCTCGAGCTCGTGGCCGACGCGCTCCCCGGCGCCGGACGCTCGCGCGTCGCCGGTCTCGAAACGCACCTGCGGGCGCGCATCGTCGGACAGGACGAGGCGGTCGCCCGCATCTCCCGCCGCCTCCTCCTCGCGCACTCGGAGAAGCGCGACCCGAGACGGCCCCTCGCGGTCTTCCTCTTCCTCGGCCCCCGCGGCGTGGGGCGGACGGAGACGGCGCGGCTCCTCGCGTCGTACCTCTTCGGAGGACCCGAGGCCCTCGCCCGCTTCGACATGTCGGAGTACGGCGACGAGCACAGCGTGACCCGGCTCGTGGGCGCGCCTCGCGGCTACGTGGGGCACGAGGAGGAAGGACGGCTGGGAACGCGGCTGCGCATCCGGCCCTACGGCGTCGTCCTCCTCGACGGTGTCGAGAAGGCCCACGCTCACGTCGTGGACCTTCTGCTGCACGTCTTCGACACGGGACAGCTCACGGACGGACGCGGGCGTCTGGCGGACGCCCGCCACTCCATCTTCGTCCTGTCCTCGGGCCTGGGCACGGCCAGCAACGCGCCGCTCGACGAGATCCGCCGCTTCTTCCAGCCCGAGCTCCTCGACCGCATCGACGAGCAGGTCGTCTTCCGCGCGCTCCGTCCCGAGGACGCGCTGCGCATCGCCAAGCCGCTGCTCGACGAGCTCATCGACACCATCCGCCGCGAGCACGGCGTCGTGCTCCGTGTGGAGCCCGCGGCCGAGGCGTTCATCGCCCAGGCCGGGTTCGACGCGGACCGCGGGGCGGGCGAGGTGCGCCGCGCGGTGGAGCGGCTGGTGCAGGCCCCCGTGGCCAACCTGATCCTCGAGGGCAAGATCAACCGTCATCCCGCCTGGACCGTCGCCTACGACGAGGGCGGGGTCTACGTGATCCCCGCCGCGCGCGGGTGATTTGCATCGGGCGAAGGGCCGTGCTGAACTCCCCGCGATGAACGAGACCGCTCCGTCGAGGCCGGTCGGGAAGCTTCAGCTCCTGGCCCTCGGCGTCAACGGGATCGTGGGCGTCGGGATCTTCTTCGCGCCGGCGGTGGTGGCGCGTCAGGCTCCCGGCGCGGCGGCGATACTCGCCTTCGCCGCGACCGGCATCGCGCTCCTCCCCGCCGCGTTCGCGTTCGCCGTGCTCGGCCGGGGCTTCGACGTGGACGGGGGGCCCGTCGTCTTCGCGCGCGCGGCCTTCGGCGACGCCGTGTCGTTCGTGGTGGGCTGGGTGGCCTACGTCAGCGCCTTCCTGAGCACGTCGGCGGTGATGGTCGGCCTCACGGGAGCCGTCGTGCCTTCGCTCGGCCTCGAAGGTCCGGCGGCCCGGAGAATCGGAGCGACGCTTCTCGTGACCACCCTCGCCCTCTTCGTGGCCTCGGGCATCCGCATCTCCGCGCGAACCTGGACCGCCCTCACGGTGCTGAAGCTCGTGCCCCTCGTCGCCCTCCTCGCCGCCTTCCTCCTCAAGGGGCCGGCCGCGCCGGCGGGCGACGCGGCGGCCTCGGCCACGGCCTGGCTGCGCGCGGGCCTCACCGTCATGTTCGCCTACCAGGGCTTCGAGATCGTGCCCGTGATCGCGGGGCACGTCCGCTCGTCCTCGCGGAGCGTGCCCTTCGCGACGGTGGGCGCACTGCTCGTGGCCATCGTGCTCTACGTGGGGCTCGCCTGGGCGTGCGTCTCGGCGCTGCCCGCGCTCGCCGAGTCGCAGGCGCCGCTCGCCGACGCCGCGGCCGTCCACGGCGGACCGCTGCTGTCGAGGGGCGTCGCCATCGGAACGAGCGTCTCCGCGCTCGGCATCTGCCTGGGCATGATGGTCACCACGCCGCGGTATCTCTCGGCCCTCGCCGCGGGCGAGCGCGCGCTCTTCGGGCTCGATCGGGAGGCTGCAACCGGCGTTCCCCTGCGCGCGCTCTTCGTCACCTGGGCGATCGTGACGGTGATGGTGAACCTGGGCGAGCTGTCCGAGCTGTTCGCGCTGTCCGCCATGGCCGTCCTCATGCAGTTCGGCGTCACCGCAGCGGCGCTCGTGGTCCTCGCCCGGCGCCGCGAGCGCGGCCTTCTCCCGGGCCACGCGTGGCTGGCCCTGCCCACCCTCGCCGTCGGCCTCGTGCTCGTCACCTTCGGGGGCACGGCGCGCGAGCTCGCGGTGGCGACGGCGACCGTCGTGACCGGAGTGGCGCTCGCCGCCCTGACCCGTCCGAAGGCGGTCGCTTGACCTTCAGGCGCCGGGCCCTCGCCCTCCTCGCCGCGGTGTTCGTGCTGCCCGTCGCCCTCGGCGTCTGGAGCATCACCGGGGCGAGTGCCGTGTCCGCGCACCGCCTCGGGTTCGCCGCTCTGGTCCTGGTCATCCTCGCGGCGGGGGTGCTGGCCTGGAACCTCTTCCGCTACGAGGAGAGGCTCGGCGAGGAGCGCAACGTGCTCCAGGCCATCATCGAGGGGACCTCGGACGGCATCTTCGTCAAGGACCGGGAAGGCCGCTTCCTGCTCGTCAACTCCGCTTTCGCGGCGCTCCGCGAGCTGAAGGTCGCGGACATCGTGGGACACCACCAGAAGGAGCTGTTCCCGCCCGACCACGCCTCGTTCTTCCTGGAGGAGGACGCCCGGGTCATGGCTTCGGGCGTCGCGCACTCCTCCGAGTTCACGGACGAGACGCGCGGGCGGCACGTGACCACCATCACCTCCAAGACGCCCTTCCGCGACCGCGACGGCAACGTGCGCGGCGTCATCGGCATCACGCGCGACATCAGCGAGCGCAAGCGCGCGGAAGACGACCTGCGGGGGACGCTCGAGAGGCTGGTGCAGGAGCGCACGGCCGAGCTGCAGAGCGCGAATGCGATCCTCCAGGCCGTGATCGAGGGCACGACGGACCTCGTGTTCGTGAAGGACGCGGAGGGCCGCTACCTCCTCCTCAACTCCGCAGTCGCCCGCAACTCCGGCCGCACGGTGGAGGAGATCCTGGGACGCGACGATCGCGTGCTCTTCCCGGCCGACCTCGCGGGGAGGTTCCGCGGGCACGATCTCGAGGTGATGGAGACGGGCGAGGTCAAGACCTTCGAGGAGCACGTCCCCTCTCCGACGGGCGGACCCCGCACCCTTCTCACCACGAAGGCGCCCTATCGGGACGCCGGGGGGAAGACGATCGGCATCATCGGCATCGGCCGGGACATCACGGAGCACAAGCAGACCGAGGAGGCCGTGCGGCGGACGCAAAAACTCGAGAGCCTGGGACTCCTCGCGGGAGGCGTCGCCCACGACTTCAACAACCTGCTCGTGGCCATCCTCGGCCAGACGTCGCTCGGGCTGTCGCGCCTTCCGGCGGATAGCCCGGCCCGCGCGAACCTCGAGAAGGCGGTGCGGGCGGCGGAGAGGGCGGCGGACCTCACGCGCCAGATGCTCGCCTACTCGGGGCGCGGCCATTTCCAGGTCACGAGCGTGGACCTGAACGCGCTCATCCTCGACAACCTGCACCTCTTCGAGGTCGCGGTGCCGAAGAACGTCGTGCTGCGCTCCGAGCTCGAG
>JBKPBQ010000419.1:0-14678 GCA_046726955.1 Acidobacteriota bacterium | reverse complement strand
TCGCGCCAGAGTCTACACGCGCGCGCGATTCGGGCTATTGTCGAGGGCGAGGGGCGTTGATAGAGTTCACGATCCGGAGGTCGACAATGCTTCACTCCAGGCTCGCCCGTCGTCTCGTCGTCGGTCTTCTCGCCCTCGGTTCGGGTCGTATCGCTCTCGCTCAGGAGGAGGCGGCGGGACCGCCCCCCACTCCCTTCCGCATGACCGCCTTCGCCGTGAACCTCTCCGGCGTGGGCCGCACCCGGCCCACGACGCTCGACATCGTCATCGAACGCTGGTCCACGGACGACGAGAAGCAGAAGCTGCTCGACACGCTCGTGGAGAAGGGCGAGAGCAAGCTGCTGGACATGGTGCAGTCGATCAAGCCCCGGGCCGGGTTCATCCGGACGACCCAGAGCCTGGGGTGGGACATCCAGATTGCGCGCTATGGCGAGCTTCCGAGCGGAGGCTACCGGATCCTGTTCGTGACCGACCGCCCGATGGGCTTCTACGAGCTGCGCAACAACACCCGGAGCCGGGACTACGAGTTCATGGTCTGCGAGATCCGCCTCAACAAGG
This sequence comes from Acidobacteriota bacterium, assembly GCA_046726955.1. GTDB lineage: Bacteria > Acidobacteriota > Vicinamibacteria > Fen-336 > Fen-336 > CAVPGH01. The sequence continues at coordinate 14,120 of JBKPBQ010000419.1, read as the reverse complement.
AAGGCAAAGGCGAAGGCAAGCTCGCGGCGGGGACGAAGATCACGTACGACAAGGAGAAGAAGCAGGTCACGCTCGAGAACTACGGCATCGAGCCCGTCCGCCTGACCTCCGTCACCGGCGACTTGAAGCAGAAGGAAAAGAAGTAGCCTCGTCCGCTTTCCGACGTTTGACGCGGGGCGAGGCCCCGTCTAGCCTGGACGGATGATGCGGATCTCGCTCGTCGTGCCCTTTGGATTCGTGGCCATGCTCGCCGCCTGCCGGACCTCTCCGGCCGCGGACGCTGCCCGTCCGTCGCCGACGGCCGCTCCCAGCGGCGTCGTGGCCGAGGTCGACGGCGCCGCCGTGACGGCCACGGAGCTCGACGAGAAGGTGGGCAACCGCCTGGTGCGGATCCGCCAGGAGGAGTACGAGATCCGCCGCCAGGCCCTCGACGAGATCGTCTACGACCGGCTCCTGGAGAAGGAAGCCAAGAAGCGCGGGATCTCGACCACGGACCTCGTCCGCGACGAGGTGGACAACCAGGTGCCGGAGCCGGACGCCAAAACCGTGGAGACGATCTACGAGCACAACCAGGCCCGCTTCGCCGGCAAGCCGCGCGAGGCGGTGCTCGGCGAGATCCGGTCGGCCCTCAAGAGCCAGGGCCGGCAGATGCGGCAGGCTACGTTCTCACGGAGCCTGCGGGAGAAGGCGGCGGTCAAGGTGGCGCTCGAGCCGCCCCGCGCGACGGTAGCCGTGCCCGCGAGCGCGCCCACGCTCGGGCCGAACGGCGCGCCGGTGACGATCGTCCAGTTCGTGGACTACCAGTGCCCGTACTGCCACCGGGCCCAGAGCACGATCGACGAGATCCTCAGCAAGTACCCCGGCAAGGTCCAGCTCGTCCACCGCGACTTCCCGCTCGACGGCCACCCGCAGGCCATGCCCGCGGCCCGGGCCTCGCGGTGCGCCGGCGAGCAGGGCAAGTTCTGGGACTACCACCGGAGCCTGATGAACGGGAAGGGGCCGATGGACGACGCGGACCTGAAGTCCCGCGCGGCGAGCCTCAAGCTCGACCCCGTCGCCTTCTCCACGTGCCTGGCCTCCGATCGCTTCGACGCCACGATCCACGCCGCCTTCGACGAGGGCACGCGGGTGGGCGTCAACTCCACGCCGACCTACTTCGTCAACGGCCGCATGATGACCGGCGCGCTCCCCTTCGACGAGTTCCGTGAAGTGGTCGACTCGGAGCTCGAGCGGAGTCGCTGAACGTCATTTTTTTGCTGGACTTCCGTGCCCTAGTCGATACACTGCATATTTGTCGGGGCGCATTGGCACGAGCGCTCCAGGAGGTGGCAGGGTAAGTTGCAAACCGAGCTCCGGGCCTGGACGGTCAAGGACGCCGTCGAGCTGTACAACGTGAACGGTTGGGGTCGCCCCTTCTTCGACATCAACGACGCCGGCAACATCGAGGTCACGCCGGCCGGACCTGGATCCTCATTGAAGATCGACCTCAAGGAGCTCGTCGACGATCTCCGCAGCCGCGGGCTCAACCTTCCCCTCCTCATCCGCTTCTCCGACATCCTCAGGACGCGCGTCGAGCAGCTCTGCGGCGCCTTCCAGCAGGCGATCGCCGACAACGACTACAAGGGCGCGTACCGCGGCGTCTACCCGATCAAGGTCAACCAGCAGCGCCACGTCGTCGAGGAGCTGATGGAGTACGGCCGGCCCTTCAACCTCGGCATCGAGGCGGGCTCCAAGCCGGAGCTCCTCGTCGCGCTCGCGCTCCAGGAGAACCCCGAGGCGCTCATCCTCTGCAACGGCTACAAGGACCGCGCGTTCATCGAGACGGCGCTGCTCGCCCAGAAGATCGGCCGGCGCGTCGTGATCACGATGGACAGGCTGGGCGAGCTCGACACGATCCTCGCCGCTTCGCGGGACCTCGACCTCCGGCCTGCCATCGGCGTGCGGGCGCGGCTGTCCACGAAGGGCGCCGGCAAGTGGGTGGAGAGCACGGGCGACCGCTCGAAGTTCGGGCTCACCACCGCGGAGATGGTGGCGGCCGTGGACAAGCTGCGGGCGCTCGACATGCTCGACTGCCTGCAGCTCCTGCACTTCCACATCGGCTCGCAGATCACGAACATCCGCGCGGTCAAGGACGCGCTGCGCGAGGCGAGCCGGATCTACGTGGAGCTCTGCGGGCTCGGCGCCAACATGAAGTACCTCGACTGCGGAGGCGGGCTGGGCGTCGACTACGACGGCAGCCAGACGAACTTCCACTCCTCGGTCAACTACACGCTCCAGGAGTACGCGGCGGACATCGTCAGCCAGATCGCCGACGCCTGCAACGCCAAGAACGTCCCCCACCCCGACATCGTCACCGAGTCGGGGCGCGCGCTCGTCGCCCACCACTCCGTCCTCGTCTACAACGTCCTCGCCACGAACGAGATCCTGATCGGGCAGGTCCCCGACTCCGTGGCCGCCGACGAGCACCCGGTGATCCAGCAGCTCTGGGAGACCTACGAGGGGATCTCGCGGAAGAACTTCCAGGAGGCCTACCACGACGCGCTCCAGATAAAGGAGGAGGCGATCACCGCCTTCAACCTCGGCTTCCTGGACCTCAAGGCCCGCGCCCGCGTCGAGGAGCTCTTCTGGGCCTCCTGCGAGAAGATCCTGAAGATCGTCCGCGACCTCCCGTACGTGCCCGACGAGCTCGAAGGCCTGGAGAAGCAGCTCAGCGACACCTACTACTGCAACTTCTCGCTCTTCCAGTCGCTGCCCGACCACTGGGCCGTGCGCCAGCTCTTCCCCACGCTGCCCATCCACCGCCTGAACAAGGCGCCCTCGCGCCGGGCCGTGCTCGCCGACCTCACCTGCGACAGCGACGGGAAGATGAACGAGTTCATCGACCTCCGCGACGTGAAGCACTTCCTCGAGCTCCACCCGCCGAACGGCGAGCCCTATCTGATCGGCACCTTCCTGGTGGGCGCCTACCAGGAGATCCTGGGCGACCTCCACAACCTCTTCGGCGACACCGACGCCGTCCACGTGAAGCTCGACGACGGGGACTATCGCGTCGAGCACGTCGTGGAGGGCGACTCGGTCTCCGAGGTCCTCTCCTACGTGCAGTACAGCAAGGAGGACCTCGTCTCCCGGGTGCGCCGCGCGGTGGAAGTGGCGCTGCGCGAGAAGCGGCTCACCATGGCGGAGTCCGGACGCCTCATGCGGCGGTACGAAGAAGGGCTCGAGGGCTACACGTACCTGACCGTCAACGACTGAGCCACCCGGCCGTTCACGCGAGGTCTGCTACGCTCAGAAGACCATGGCGTCGCCTCTCGCGCGGGCGGGTGGGCGCTTCCGTAGCTGGCTCGAGGCGGCGGCCCCCCACATCCGCAAGGTCCACGACAAAGCGGCCGTCGTAGCCGTCGGGGCCGTCACCCTCCTGTCCCTCGTGGTCGCAGCGTGGACCATCCGCTACGCGGTGGCCATCAACCGCCTCGCCCAGGGCGTCGGGGACACCGTCTTCCTGAGCGCCGACGGCCAGCCCTGGTTCCGCCTCGACGAGCACCGCCGCGACGTTCCCCTCGCCGACATCGCGCCCGCCCTCCGAAACGCGGTCGTCGCCGTCGAGGACCATCGCTTCTACCGTCACCCCGGGGTCGACCCCATCGCGGTGAGCCGGGCCGTCGTCCACAACGTCCGGGAACGATCGTTCGTCGAGGGCGGCAGCACCCTCACCCAGCAGCTCGCCCGGACGCTCTTCCTGTCCAACGCGCGGACGGCCGGGCGCAAGGCCAAGGAAGCGGCCCTGGCGCTCATGCTGGAGCGGCGGCTCAGCAAGGACCAGATCCTCGAGCTCTACCTCAACCGCGTCTACATGGGCTCCGGCCGGTACGGCGCCGAGGCGATGTCCCGGGCGGTCTTCGGCAAGCCGGCCAGGAGCCTGAGCCTCGCCGAGTCGGCGTACGTCGCCGGCCTCATCCGCGCGCCCACGGCGCTGTCGCCCTGGTCGAACCCGCAAGGGGCGCTCGAGCGCAGCCACGTCGTCCTCACGCGGATGCGGGAGGAGCGTTACATCACGCCGGACGAAGAAGCCGCGGCGCGGCAGGCACGCCTGCGGATCGTGGGGACGCCGCCGCCCGTCGTGGACGCGAAGGGCGGGTACGCGAAGGAGTACCTCCGCGACGAGTTCCGCGCGCGCTTCGGCAAGGACCATCCCCCCGACTGGAGGGTCCACACGACTTTCGTGCCCGCCCTCCAGGACCTGGCGGAGAGCTCGGTGGCCGACGGGCTGCGCGCGCTGCGCATCCCGGACCTCCAGGCCGCGCTCGTCGTCCTCGATCCGCGGACCGGCGACATCCTCGCCCTCGTGGGCGGCCGCGACGCCGTCGCTTCGCCCTACAACCGCGCGGTCCGCAGCCGCCGTCAGCCCGGCTCCGCCTTCAAGCCGGTCGTCTACGCGGCTGCGCTCGACCGCGGGATGAGCCCCGTCACCGTCCTTCACGACCTCCCATCGGTGCGGGTCGTCAGCCAGAACCAGGAGTGGTCGCCTGGCGGCGTCCACGAGACGCCGGAGGCCGAGACGCTCCGCGAGGCGCTCAGCGAGTCCAACAACCAGGCCGCGGTCGCGCTCCAGCAGCAGATCGGCTCGGGAGCCGTCCTCCGCCTCGCCCGCGACCTCGGTCTGCCCGACATGCCGGACGTGCCGTCCCTCGCCCTCGGCACGGGGCTCGTCACGCCCCTGGAGCTGACCACCGCCTACGCTCCGTTCGTCAACGGCGGCTTCGCGGTCCGGCCGCGCGGCATCGTCCAGGTCATCGACGCGGACGACGAGGTGGCCTACGAGGGCGAGGCGCAGCGGAACCGCGTGCTTCCGGCCACCGTGGCCTTCCAAGCACTCACCATGCTGCGCGACGTGGTCGACATGGGCACGGGCGCGCCCGTGCGCGAGCGCGGCGTGCGGTTCCCGGTCGGCGGCAAGACCGGGACCACGGACGATTTCAAGGACGCCTGGTTCGTGGGCTTCAGCTCGTCGATGGTCGCCGGCGTGTGGGTCGGCTTCGACCAGCCGTCGACCATCCGCCGGGAAGGCTACGGAGCCCGCGTCGCCCTCCCGATCTGGGCCGACTTCATGCGCCGGGCCGCGCGGCTCCGCACGCCCGGCGAGTTCGAAGTCCCCTACGGCCTCGAGGAGGTCGAGCTCTGCCGGCTGTCGTACCTGCGGCCCGTCGAGGAGTGCCCCACCTACGTCGAGTACTTCAAGGACGGCGACGACGTGCCCCGCCGCCTCTGCCCGATCCACCACGGGAACTTCAAGCAGACGGCGCGCCGCGCCCTCGACCGCTTCTTCTCCGGTCTCGGGCGCAAGCTGAGGTCGATCTTCGAACGCTAGCTGGCCCTGACCGGACAGCAGGATCCGGTACAACCATCGCTCTCCACGCGGCTCGCGGCGAGCCGGATGCTATGATCGCCGCCGATGTCCTCGACCGCGGTCTTCCACCCCGTGCGGACCGCGCTCGTGCTCCTGGCGCTCGTCGCCTCCGCCTCCGCTTCCGCCGACGAGCTCAACCTCTTTGCGGCATCCAGCCTGACCGAGGCCGTAGAGGAAGTCGCCTCCGGCTTCGAGAAGGCGACGGGCCACAAGGTCGTCTTCAATTTCGGAGGCTCCAACGACCTCGTCCGGCAGATCAACGCGGGAGCGGCCGCCGACGTCTTCTTCTCGGCGGACAGCGCGCAGATGGACGCCCTCGTGTCCGCGGGCCTCGTGCGCGCCGAGGATCGCCGCGACGTGCTCTCGAACACGCTCGTCGTCGTCGTGCCCGCCGACGCCGGGACGCGCGTGGCGGCGGCCAAGGACCTCGCGGCCCTCCGCCGCCTCGCCCTCGCCGACCCCGAGGCCGTGCCCGCGGGGGTCTACGCGCGGCGCTGGCTCGAGTCGATCGGCCTCTGGAGCGCGCTCGAGCCGAAGGTCGTGCCCGCGCTCAACGTCCGCGCCGCCCTGTCCGCCGTGGAGGCCGGCAACGTGGACGCGGGCATCGTCTATCGAACGGACGCGGCGACCTCGAAGCAGGTGAAGGTCGCGTTCACGGTCCCCCGGGAAGAGGCGCCGCCGATCGTCTATCCTCTTGCGCCGCTCGCCGGCGCGAAGAAGCCCGCCACCGCCGATCTCGTGCGCGCCCTCACCTCCGCGTCCGCCCGGGAGGTCTACACTCGCCACGGCTTCGTCGTCCTTACCGAGAAGTAGCGTCTGCTCACGAGCGAGGAGCTTGGCGTAATCCTCTTCACGCTGAGGGTTGCGTTCCTCAGCACGGCCCTCATCCTTCCCCTCGGCATCGCCGCCGGCCTCGGCCTCGCCCGCTACCGAGGGCCGGGCAAGGGCGCGATCGAGACGCTGCTGTCTCTGCCCCTCATCCTTCCCCCGACTGCCGTGGGACTGCTGCTGCTCCAGCTGCTCGCGCGCCGCGCGCCCCTCGGCGCCTGGCTCGCCGCGCACGGCGTCGAGGTCGTGTTCACGGCAAAGGCCGTGCTCGTGGCGACCGCGGTCATGTCCTTTCCCCTGCTCGTCCGCTCGGCGCGCACGGCGTTCGAGGAGGCCGATCCGCGCCTGGTGGGGATCGCGCGCACGCTCGGGTGCGGTCCGCTCTCCGCCTTCTTCCGCGTGACACTCCCCCTCGCCTGGCGCGGCGTCCTCGCCGGCACCGTGCTGGCCTTCTCGCGCGCGCTCGGGGAGTTCGGGGCGACGGTGATGGTCGCCGGAAACATCCCCGGCAAGACGCAGACCCTCGCCCTCGCGATCTTCCACGACAGCCAGGTCGGCCGGGACGACCGCGCCCTCGTCCTCGCGGCCGTGACGGTCCTCCTCGCGTTCGCCGCCTTGTGGACGACGGAATGGATCACGCGCCGGCGGGGTCGGAGGCTCGAGACGTGATCGCGATCCGCCTCGAGCTGCCCCTGGCGCGCTTCGTCCTGCGGGCGCAGCTGGACCTGGGCCCGGCGGTCACCGTCCTCATGGGGCCCTCCGGCTCGGGAAAGACGTCCCTCCTCGAGGCGCTCGCGGGCTTGCGCCGGGAGGCGCGCGGCCGCATCACGCTCGGGGACGACGTCCTCCTCGACACCGCGGCCGGCGTGCGGAGGCCGCCCGAGGCCCGCCGCGTCGGCTACGTCCCCCAGGACGCCGGGCTCTTCCCCCACCTCACCGCCGGGGGCAACGTCCGGTTCGGGGCGCGCGGCGAGGAGGAGGCAGTGCGAACCGCGGTGGACACGCTCGAGATCGGATCGCTCCTCGACCGGCATCCGGCGACGCTCTCGGGCGGAGAGAAACAGCGCGTGGCCCTGGCCCGGGCGCTCGCGCGCCGGCCGCGGCTGCTCCTCCTCGACGAGCCGCTCGCCTCGCTCGACGTCGCGCTCCGCGAGCGCATCCTCCCCTACCTCGTGCGTATCCGCGACGAGTGGCGCATCCCCTGCCTCTACGTCACGCACAACGTGGGCGAGGCGCTCGCCCTCGCGGAGAGGCTGGTGCTCCTGCGCGACGGGGCGGTGGAGGCGGAGGGGCGGCCGATGGACCTCCTGGGCAGCCCGGGTGTCGTCCGCGAAGCGGCGGCCGGGATCGAGAACCTGCTCGCGGGGCGCCTCGCCGCCCACGACGAGGCCCGCGGCGTCTCCGAGGTCTCGCTGGACGGCGGGCTCACGATGGCGATCCCGCTCGCGGCAGACGTGCCGATCGGCGGCCGGACGACGCTCGCCGTCCGCGCCGAGGACGTTCTCGTCGCCACCGAGGCCACCCGCGGGATCTCCGCGCGCAACGTCTACGCCGCCCGTGTGCTGGCGGTGGAGCGGACCGGGCCCGACGCGACGCTGCGCTGCGCCCTCGCCGGCGCGAGCGTCGAGACGACCTGGGTCGTCCGGGTCACGCCGGCGGCGGTGGAGGCGCTCGGCCTCCGCCCCGGGCGGCCGGTGTGGCTCGCGGTCAAGAGCCACTCCGTCCGCCGCGTCTGAGCCGGCGACGAAGGATCAGTGGACCATGGTGTCGTGGTGGCTCAGGATCTGGGCGGCGGTCAGCTCGCGGTCGTAGACGGCGACCTTGGCGATGGCACCCGGGAAGAAGGAATGCCGGTCGCGAGTCGCGATGCGAAAGGGGGCCGTACCGTTCCCGGGAGTCACGTGGAATTGGCGGAGAGGGGTCGCGTCCCGTAGCGCTCCGTTCTTGTAGATCTTCACCGAGCCGGGAGGCTTGCCGGTGGGGTCGTCGAGGTTGAACGCGACGACCACGTGGATCCACTCCCCCATCGCGACGGGATCCTGGAAATAGGAGCCGGAGCCTAAACCCCCCGAGAGGTTGAAGGCATAGCCCGAGATCCGGCTGGGCCGGGGCGGAGCCTCCGTGTTGGTGAGCGCGTACATCCGCAGCACGTACTCCTGCTGTCCGCTCTCCCCCTTTCCCATCCAGTGGACGTAGCCTGTCCCCTCCTTGGCGGGAAACTCGAGGGCGTCCGGCCGCATCCACGCCTCGAGGGTCAGCCGGCGCGTGGTCGTCATCGACAGGTCGTCGGCGTCGGGGACTTCGAGGTACTGGACGCTGCCGTCGAACCGGGCGCAGGCATCGCCGTTCGGCAGGACGGCCGATGCCGGTGTCGAGCTAGCGGGGAGATACGTCCCCGACCGGCCGTGACCCGTGCGGTCGGGCTCGTGGCCCGCTTGCGGCGTACCCATCGTGAGGTAGAGAACCGGCGCCTCGGAGAGGACGAGCCGGTCGTAGGGAGAGGGCGTCCACTGCTCTCCCTGCCCAGCGGGCAAAGGCCCGTTTCCCTCCACGTACCCGAGGAGGCCCAGAAGGATCAGGCCAGCGAGTTGCCCTCTCCCGCTCATGTCTGGAGCACGCTCCTTCCCCTGGCTTCGGCCCGACAAGATGATAGACTGCGCGTTTTCTCGTGCGCTCGCGTCTCTATCGTGGTTTCCGGGGTGACTCGATGGCGAGCTGGAAGTGCCTGGCGGTGATCGCGGCGTTCGCCGCTCTCGTTTCCGGCGCGCCGGCGCGGGCCGCCGAGATCCGGGGGGCGGTCACGGACGCCGGAGGCGGAGCGCTTCCCGCAGTCAGCGTCGCCCTCGAGAACGTCGCCACCGGCGCCGAGACGGCGGTGGCCACCGACGCGGCCGGGCGGTTCTCCTTCCCGTCGGTCCCCGTGGGCATCTACCGGATCTCCGCGCTCGTCGCCGGCTTCTCCCAGGAGGCGCGCACGGTCTCGCTCGCCTCTCCCGAGGAGTCGCTGGACGTGAGGTTCTCGCTGTCCGTCGGCGGGCTTACCGCCGACGTGATGGTCACCGCCACCCGCAGCGCCCGCGACACGCTCGACGTGCCCATGCGCGCGGAGACGATTGGCTCCCGCGAGCTCCGCGAACGGGCGCCCACCTCGACCGGAAACGCGATGGTCGAGGTCCCGGGCATCACCCCCGTGGGCGACGGGCCGTTCCAGGTGCGCCCGCGCCTGCGCGGGCTCGATTCGACGCGCGTGCTGGTGCTCGTGGACGGCGAGCGGCTCAACAACGCGCGCACCGCCACCGACCGGGCGGGAGTGGAGGTCGGTCTCGCCGACGTGGACTCCGTGCAGAGCATCGAGGTAGTGAGCGGCTCGGGGTCCGTCCTCTACGGCACGGACGCGCTCTCCGGCACGATCAACGTCATCACGGACCAGCCGCAGCTCGGCGACCGCGTCCGCGTCACCGGCGGCCTCTCCGGCTTCTACAGCACGAACGAGGACGGCCGGCGGGGAGCCCTCACCCTCGGAGTGGCGGGCCCGCGTTTCGCGGTTGGCGTCTCGGGGGCGCTCGAGAAGTTCGACGACTACGAGTCGGGCGGGAGCGAGGGCGCGGTGCTCGAGGACTCGCGGCCGCTCTTCAGCGGCCCCTGCCCCGTCGGGTCTCCCCCGCGCACTCCCTGCCTCGACCAGGCCGACACCATCGACGACAACTTCGGCTTCCACTTCAACGCCTTCCCCGAGCCCTTCAACGCCCCGTTCGTGCGCACGACGCGCGTCGTGCCCACCTCGGGCTTCGAGGGGAACAACCTGAACGCCCGCGCGCTCTTCGCCCTCGATGACAAGCAGACCGTGCGCGTCAAGTACGTCCGGCGCCACACGGAGGACGTGGGCTTCCCCGACTTCGAGCCGCCGCAGTTCTTCCAGGGCATCGTGCTGCCCTTCAGCGACCTCGACAAGGTCTCCGGCCGATACCAGGTCCAGAACCTGTCGTCCCGCTGGTCGTCCTTGACCGCGACCATCTACTACCAGCACCAGGATCGGAAGCTGCAGAACGTGAACATCCCCGTGCAGTTCCCGGTACCCTCGCCGGCCTTCTTCCCGATCAACGTGTTCCGCCTCCTCATCAACAGCACGACGGAGCAGGACGTGGGCACGTGGGGATTCGACGTCCAGAACACGTTCCTCCTCTCTCCGCGCAACGTGCTCACCGCCGGCTTCACCGTCTACCGCGACCACAGCGAGGACGACCGGTCGAGCTCCACGCAGATGAACCTCGTGGGCCAGGTGGTGCTGGGCCCGCGCGGTCCCGCGCCGGTGGTGCTGCCCTCGCTCCTGCCCCTCGGTCCGCCGACGCTCACGAACCCGGTGCGCGTTCCCGACGCGTCGTTCCGCGACGTGGGTGTGTTCGCGCAGGACGAGTGGGACCTCTCCTCGCGGGTCAAGCTCGTGGCGGGGATCCGCTACGACGGCTACCACGTGGCGAGCGAGCCGACGCCGGGCTACCAGGTCGCATCGCTCGTCTCCGGCGCGCAGCCCCCGATCGATCCCGCGACGCTGCCCAGCCTCGACGGCCAGGACGTGAGCCGCAGCGCCGTCACCGGCGACGCCGGGCTCGTCTTCAAGCTGAACGGACACGTGAGCCTGACCGCGCACGCGGGACGCAGCTACCGCCACCCGAACCTCGAGGAGCTCTTCTTCTCCGGGCCCGCCACCATCGGCAACATCGTCCCCAACATCCAGGTGGAGCCGGAGAAGGGGACGAACCTGGACCTCGGCGTGAAGCTGCGCACCGGACGCGTCGCCGGCTCCCTGAGCTACTTCAACAACAAGTACGACGGCTTCATCTCCACGGAGATCGTGGCCACCGGCTGCTGCGGGCTCGCCCCCGCCAACCCCAACAGCACGGTCTCCCAGGCCATCAACTTCTCCGACGTGCGCATCCAGGGGATCGAGAGCGACGTCGAGGCGCCGTTCACGGTGGGACGGGCGCTCGTCACCGTCTTCGCGAGCGCGTCCTGGAACCACGGGGAGATCCTCTCCGGCCGGAACCCGCTGACCGGCGTCGACCTCGCGGGCACCCCGCAGGACAACATCACGCCCTTCAAGCTCATGAGCGGGGTGCGCCTGTCCGACCGCTCGAGACGCTTCTGGCTCGAGTATTCGAACCGCCACCAGAAGGAGGTGGAGCGGATCGCGGAGGGCCTCGTCGCCTCGCGCTTCCTGATCGCCCAGGACCTCTACGGCCTGAACGGCTTCACGCTCCACCGCGTGGGGGCGGGTGTCGAGTGGCGCCGCGCCGACCGCTACGGCGTCGGGCTCAGCCTGAACCTCGAGAACCTCTCGAACGAGTTCTACCGCGAGCAGTTCCAGTTCGCCCCCGCGCGCGGCCGCAGCTTCACGATCGGCCTGCACCTCCGCAAGCTCTGACGGGAGGCCTGAGCGTGTGGGAGCCGGCGGCCCTTCTCCTCGTCCTCCTCGCCGCGGGGGACGCCGAGCGGGCCTCCGCCGCCACCGACCGCTGCTTCCCCTTCCGGCTCGGCGACTCCTGGACCTACGACTGGAAGACGGAGGGCCGTGTCCCCCACACCGGCTCGCGCACCCGGACGTTCGAGGGAGTGGAGTTCGTGGGAGGCGGCCCGGCCTTCAAGCTCGTGAGCGACGACGGCACCTACCACGTCTACTCGCTGCGTGACGGCGCGCTCTACCTCAACAGCTCCGCGCAGGACGGGCGAGTGCTCTACTACGATCCTCCGGTCCCGCTCTTCGCGCCCGACCTCTCTCCGGGGCAGCCTCGCACGACCGAAAACCCGGCCACCGGACGGCGGTTCCGGACGACGCTCCTCCCGCCGGAGGACGTCCCGACGCCGCTCGCCGTCTTCGAGCGCTGCCTGAAGGTGCGCCTGGAGATGGACTCGGCCGACTACACGTCGGACTCGTACCACTACTTCGCGCCCGACGTCGGGCTCGTGGCCTACCAGTACGAGCTGGTGGACGCGAAGCGCCGGAAGACCGAGGTCAAGATCGACGCCCGGCTGCGCCTGGCCCGGCTCGCCGGCGTCCCCGTGTCGGACATGCGCGACGTGGAGAAGCTCGCGCGCCGCGAGACGCTCAGCCTCGGCGGGAAGGACGACGCGTCGGCGCGCGACCTGCTCAGGCGGGCCACGGAGCGGCGCTACACGTGGGACGACAAGTTCCCGGGCTTCCAGGGCGACTTCGAGTACCGCGAGGGCGACGCGAAAACGGTCTCGGGCCACTTCACGGTGGACGGAAGCTTCCGCGTCACCGTGCAGGCGCCCACCGAGGCGGCGCAGGCCGCGGTGCGCAGCCAGATCAGCTCGTTCGTGACGTTCCGCCGGTTCCGCGCCTTCGACGAGGAGCACGCGGGGACGCGGTTCTCAAAGGGCCGCGCGACCGCCGACGGCAACGTCGAGATCACGGCGGAAGGCGATCCGATGGCCACCCGGTATCTCCTGCACGACGGCGGTATCCGGGAGATGAGCCGGTCCGCGGGACGCGTGCGGTTCACGGTCGTGAACCGGTCCACGCTGCGCACCGACGACGGCCGGACGATCGCCATCGCCTACGACCTCACGTACTACTCGAATCAGGACCACTCCGAGATCTCCCGTGAGTCCACGACCGACTCCTACGCGAAGGTCGGCACCTACTGGCTGCCCACCGGCCGGACGGTCACTCGCAACGAGCGGGGCAAGGAGCCTTCGTCGGTCGAGCTCCGGCTGACGAACCTGCGCTGACGAGAGGCGCCGCCCACGCTCCCTTCGTGAACTGCCGTGCCGGATCGGGTAAGCTCTCGGTCGGGGGCGCATCGGCGCGGCGGCTGATGCGCCTCGTTTTTTGCCCATGCTCCGACGCGAGATCATCGCTTCCTGGAAAGGCGCCCTCGCGCTCATCGCGGGAGGCACGTCCCTGCCGAGCCTTCTCTTCTGGTGGGACTCCGCCCGCCGCCGCGATCCGCGGCCGGACTCGGAGTGGACGGATATCGGCCCCGCCGGCCGCGTCGAGGACGCGTCGTGGCAGGGCCGCACGCTGCGCCTCACGCGCCGGGACCGGTGGCGCGAGACCACGCGCGAAGAGGCCGTTTACGTGCGGCGCCGCGGAGATGCGATCGAGGCGCTGAGCTCCGTCTGCACGCACACGGGGTGCCTGGTGCGCAAGGAGGACGAAGGCTTCGTCTGTCCCTGCCACCGGAGCCGATTCGACGCCGACGGCAACGCGCGCGAGGGACCGGCTCCCCGCCCGCTCGACCGGCTGGAGTCCCGCGTCGAGCGGGGCCGACTGCTCGTCCGCTACCAGCGCTTCCGACCCGGCTCGCCCCGCAAGGAGCCGATCGAGGCATGAGGGCCGTCGGCCTCCTGCGCGAGGCGATGGCCGCGGCTTCGCTCCTCTTCGTGGTGCTTCTCGCCACCACGGGCTGGGGGCTCATGGCGTCCTACGTCCCCTCCTCCACCGAGGCCTTCGACGCCGTGCTCTACCTCCGGCGCCAGGGCGGCCTCGGAGCCTTCGTGCGGGCGCTGCACCACCACGCCTCCTCGGCGCTCGTGGCCTGCGGCTTCCTCTATCTCGTGCTGTCGTTCCTCGAGGGACGGCTTCTCGCGGAGCGGCGCGCCTGGTGGATCTCGGTCGGCCTCTTCGGCCTCGTCCTCGCCCTCTGCTTCACGGGCTTCCTGCTGCCCATGGACCAGAACGCGTACTGGGGCACGCTCGTGCGCCTGGGGATCGTAGAGACGGCGCCCGTGGCCGGCCCGCGCGTGGCGGAGCTCCTCCGCGGCGGCGCCGGCCTCAACGCCTCGACGCTGCCCCGCTTCTACGCACTCCACGTCTCGCTCTTCCCGTTCCTCGTCGTCCTCGTGCTGCTCCTCCTCTCCGGTGAGG
>JBKPBQ010000418.1:0-1937 GCA_046726955.1 Acidobacteriota bacterium | reverse complement strand
ACCCTAGGAAGCTAACATGGTGCTCGAAAGATTGTCAAGGAACGCAAGGGTTTACGGCTACTGCATCAGGTAGAGGGGGGTGCGGATCCCCGGCAGGGCGGGCAGAAGCGCCGAGGTGGGGGGCAGCCCTAAGCGGCTTTCGAGCAGATCTCTCACGGAAAAGCGCTTCCTCGGGTAGAGGAGCTTGGGGCGGCCGCTGATATTGGCGAGCTTGCCCGCCGCCTCCACCGCGTCCTCGAAGCCGCCGAGGTCGTCCACCATCTTGAGCGCCTGCGCCTGCTGTCCGGAGTAGATCCGACCGTCGGCGAAAGCGAGGACCTGCTTTCGATCGAGACCGCGGCCTTCGGCCACCGCGTCCACGAACTGCGAATAGACGTCGTCGAGGAGAGCCTGGAGAATCTTGCGCTCCTCCGGCGTCATGGTGCGGGCGAAGTTGCCGATGTCCTTGTAGGAGCCGGCCTTGACCACCACGTAGTCGACGCCCACCTTCTTGAGGAGTCCCTCGATATTCGCCATCTGCATCACCACGCCGATGGAGCCGGTGAGCGTTCCCGGGTTGGCGTAGATCCGGTCGGCGGCCGTGGCCACGTAGTAGCCTCCGGAGGCGGCCACCGCCCCGAAGGAGGCGATGACGGGCTTGCCACCCTTGCGAACGCGCTGGATGGCCGCGAAGATCTCTTGCGTGGGGGCGACCACCCCGCCCGGGCTGTTGACGCGGAGGATGACCGCCTTGACCGCGGGATTCTCCAGGTGCTCGCGCAGCTCGCGCACCGCGCTGGAGCCGTCCACGATGATGCCTTCGATCTCCACCACGGCCACCCGCGGGCCCCCCGCGCCGAGGCCGTCGTCGCTCACCGCGTTCATCAGAATCAGCACCGTGCCGATGAAGAGGACGAGGATGCCGACGGTCACCCCGACCGCGATCAGGGCGACGCGGCCGCGCGGCGTCACCGATTGCTCCGCACGCCTGGCCTACTCCTCGTCGTCCTCGAAGTCGTCGCCGCCGCGGCGCTTCCTCCCCTTCCCCCGCCCCCTCGTCTCGGCCTGCGGCTCCTCGAGGATGGCCGCGGCGAGGTCCTTGAGACTGAGCCCGATGCGCCGCTCATTGGGATCCACGCGGATGACCATGAGGGTCAGCTCGTCCCCCACGTTGACGAGATCGGCGGGCGAGGCGATGGGCCGGCTCGACATCTGGGAGACATGGAGGAGGCCGTCCACCCCCGCCTCGAGCTCCACGAAGGCGCCGAAATCGGTCAGGCGTACCACCTTGCCCGTGACGCGCGAGCCCATGGGATAACGCTGCGAGACGGACTCCCAGGGATCGGGCTGTATCTGCTTCAGTCCCAGGGAGATCCGCTTGTTGTCCCGATCCACGTTGAGAACCTGGGTCTCCACCGACTGGCCCTTCTTGAGTATCTCGGAAGGGTGACCGATGTTGCGGGTCCACGACATGTCGGAGATATGGAGCAGACCGTCGACCCCCGGCTCGAGCTCCACGAAGGCGCCGAAGTCGGTGAGGTTCCGCACCTTGCCTTCGATGCGCTCACCCGGCTTGTAGCGCTCGTCGATGGTGGCCCACGGATCCGCCTCGACCTGCTTCATGCCGAGCGAGATCCGCTTGGAGGCCCGGTTGACGTCCAGCACGATCACGTCGACGGTGTCGCCCACGTTCACCAGCTTGGAGGGATGGCGCACCCGCCGAGTCCACGACATCTCCGAGACGTGCACCAGGCCCTCGACGCCAGGCTCCAGCTCCACGAACGCGCCGTAGTTCGTCAGGCTCACGACCTTGCCGCTGGTCTTGGTGCCCGGCGCGAAGCGCGTCTCCACGGTCTCCCACGGATCCGAGGACCGTTGCTTGTAGCCGAGCGAGACGCGACCGTTCTCGCGGTCGAAGTGGAGTACCACCACCTCGACCTGGTCCCCGACCTGGAAGA
>JBKPBQ010000417.1:0-8447 GCA_046726955.1 Acidobacteriota bacterium | reverse complement strand
GCGTTCAAGAGCGCGTTCAGGATCGGCCAGTCGGCCACCGCGTCCGAGCCGTCCTTCATGGCCTCCGTCTCGCGGTTGGGGGAAGCGACGCTGCCCGCGTCGAGGTGGTCGCGTCCGATGACGATGGGGGCGGAGACGGCGCCCGTGCGCACGAGGTCGTTGAAGACGAGCCCCATCTTCGCCCGCTCGCCGTAGCCGAGCCAGCAGATCCGGGCCGGCAGGCCCAGCGACTTGACGCGCTCGCGCGCCATCGTGATCCAGCGGTGGAGCGGCTTGTCGTCCGGGAACGTCCGGAGCACGGCATCGTCGGTCGCGGCGAGATCGCGCGGATCCCCGGACAGGACCGCCCAGCGGAACGGCCCCTTGCCTTCGCAGAAGAGCGGGCGGATGAACGCGGGCACGAAGCCGGGGAAGTCGAAGGCGTCGGCGACGCCGACCTTCTGGGCCTCCGCGCGGATGTTGTTGCCGTAGTCGAAGACGACTGATCCGTGCTTCTTGAAGTCGAGCATGGCGCGGACGTGCTCGCCCATGGTCCGCCGGGCCTCGGCCATGTAGCGGGCGGGATCGCTCTCCCGCAGGCGCAAAGCGGCCGCGTAGTCCATGCCGTTGGGGACGTAGCCGTTCAGCGGATCGTGGGCGCTCGTCTGGTCGGTGACGAGGTCGGGGACGACGCCGCCGCGCAGCAGCGCGGGGAGCACGTCGGCCGCGTTGCCGAGGAGGCCGACGGAGAGCGGCCGGCCCGCGGCCTGGGCGTTCCGCGCCTGCGCCACCGCGTCGTCGAGGCTGTCCGTCATCACGTCGAGGTAGCGCGCCTCCAGACGGCGCTCGATGCGGTGCCGGTCCACCTCCGCCGCAATGAGCACGCCCTCGTTCATGGTCGCGGCGAGGGGCTGGGCCCCGCCCATCCCGCCGAGGCCTGCGGTGACGACGAGCCGGCCCTTGAGGGAGCCGCCGAAGTGCTGCCGCGCCGCTTCCGCGAACGTCTCGTACGTGCCTTGCAGGATGCCCTGGGTGCCGATGTAGATCCAGGAGCCCGCCGTCATCTGGCCGTACATCATCAGGCCCTTGCGGTCGAGCTCGTAGAAGTGGTCCCAGTTGGCCCAGGCCGGCACGAGCATCGAGTTCGAGATGAGCACGCGCGGGGCCTCGGCGTGTGTCTTGAAGATCCCGACCGGCTTGCCCGACTGCACGAGCAGCGTCTCGTCGTTCCCGAGCTCCTTCAGGGACCGGACGATCGCGTCGAAGCACTCCCAGTTGCGCGCCGCCTTGCCGATGCCGCCGTAGACCACGAGGTCCTGCGGGCGCTCGGCGACCTCGGGGTCGAGGTTGTTCATGAGCATCCGCAGCGCCGCCTCCTGCTGCCAGGAGCGGCAGGAGAGAGTCGTCCCTCGCGGCGCGCGGACGGTGCGCGCGGCCGGAGCGGCCGTCGTCACATCAGCCACCGTTGGCTGTCGGTCGTCTCGTCCTTGGCGAGGTCGATGTCCTTGCCGTTGCCGCGTCCGCCGTGCAGGACGCGCAGCTTGCCGCGCGCGCGCGGCGGCCGGGGAGCGGAGGCCGCCTTCCAGAGCCGCTCGATCCAGCCGAAGCAGAGCAGCAGCAAGGCGCCGAGCCCGACGTAGTAGGCCCAGTAACGGCTGCCGAGGCGAAGGCCGAGCGGGGCGATCATGCCGGCGACGAGCAGGAGGACGAGCGCGCCCGAGAGCCAGGGGGCGCGGCGGAATGGCGCGAGTGGGCTCATGACAGGCCTCGAGTCACTCCAGCCTACCGCAAACCGCGGCCGCCGCGTCGGCGAGACTGCCCGTCCGGACGAGCTCCTCCGCGGCCTCCAGGTCGGGAGCGAGGAAGCGGTCGCGGTCGTAGGCGGGGACCTTCTCGCGCAAGCGCCGGAAGGCCGCGTCGAGCGGCTCGGACGTCTTGAGCGGTTTGCGGAACTCGAGGGCCTGGGCGGAGGCGAGGGCCTCGACCGCGAGGATGCGCGCGGTGTTGGCGACGACCTGCGCCGCCTTGCGGGCGGCGACAGCACCCATCGAGACGTGATCTTCCTTGTTGGCAGAGGTGGGGATCGTGTCGACGCTCGCGGGGTGCGCGAGCACCTTGTTCTCCGAGGCGAGGGCAGCGGCCGTCACGTGCGCGAGCATGAGGCCGGACTCGACGCCGCCGTCGCGGGCGAGGAAGGCGGGGAGACCGGAGAGCGCGGGGTTGACGAGCCGCTCGATGCGCCGCTCGCTGATCGCCCCGAGCTCCGCCACCGCGATCGCCATCACGTCCGCGGCCATGGCCACCGGCTCTCCGTGGAAGTTCCCGCCCGAGAGCATTTCTCCCGTCTCCGCGAAGACCATCGGGTTGTCCGTGGCCGCGTTCATCTCCACGGCCACCGTCGCGCTCACGTAGGCGAGCGCGTCGCGGGCGGCGCCGTGGACCTGGGGGATGCACCGGAGGCTGTAGGCGTCCTGCACCTTGCCGCAGTCGCGGTGCGACTCGCGGATGGCGCTCCCCGCGAGGAGCCGCCGCAGGTTGCGCGCGGCGGCGGCCTGTCCGGGGTGCGGCCGGGTGGCGTGGATGCGCGGGTCGAAGGCCACGTCCGTGCCCTGGAGGGCGTCGAGGCTCATCGCTCCCAGGACGTCCGCGGTCCGCACGAGGCGCTCCGCGTCGGCGAGGGCGAGGCCGGCCACCGCGGTCATGAGCTGCGTGCCGTTGATGAGGGCGAGCCCCTCCTTGGCCTCGAGGACGATCGGCGTGAGACCCGCCGCGCGGAGCGCTTCGCCTCCGGACAGCCGGCGCCCCTCGAAGACGGCGAGACCTTCTCCGGTGAGCACGAGGGCGAGGTGGGCGAGGGGGGCGAGGTCGCCGCTCGCCCCCACCGATCCCTGGACGGGGACGACGGGGTGGACGCGGCGGTTCAGCATCTCGACCAGCCGCTCGAGCGTCTCCAGGCGCACCCCGCTGTAACCCTTGGCCAGGACGTTCGCGCGGAGGAGCATGAGGGCGCGCGTCTCCGGCTCGGGGAGAGCCTCGCCCACCCCCGCCGCGTGGCTCCGGACGAGGTTCTGCTGGAGCTCGCGCAGCCGGTGGCCGGGGATGTGGACGTCGGCAAAGCTGCCGAAGCCGGTGTTCACGCCGTAGACCGGGGCGCCCTTCGCGACCGCGTCGTCCACGACGCGCCGCGCCCGGACGACGGCTTCGCGGGCTTCCGCCGCGAGCGTCACCACGCGCGCGCCGCGCGACACCGCCTCGAGGGCTTCGAGGTCCAGTCGGTTGCCGTCCAGGAGGAGGGGAGAGGGGTCCATCCGCGGCGCGAGGCAATATAGCACGGGCCCTCTACGACTTGCCGGCGATCCCCGTCCCGGGTAGCATTGGCCCTTTCTGGCCGTTATGCCTGGGGTAGGGAGCGCGATGGCTGACTGGACGCTTGTGAACTTGCAGATCCGTGGCAAGGTCCGGCGTTTCGTCCAGGCGAAGGTGCTGCGCGAGGACACGGACGCGCTCCTCGCCCAGCGCCGCGGCGAGTGCAACCGGTGCGGCGCCTGCTGCAAGATCCTCTTCCGCTGCCCGTTCCTCGGGACGGACGCCGACGGCCAGTACACCTGCCGCATCTACGACAAGCGCTTCGCGCAGTGCCGTCTCTTCCCCCTGCACGCCCAGGACCTCGCCGAGCTGGGGGGGGAGTGCAGCTACACCTTCGCGCCCGAGCCCTCGCTCGCCGAGCCCGAGCCCGCGCTCGACTAGCCGACCGATGCCGAACATAGTGGTCGTCGGCGCCCAGTGGGGCGACGAGGGCAAAGGCAAGATCGTCGACCTGCTGACGGAGCGCGTGCAGGTGGTGGCGCGCTACAACGGCGGCCACAACGCCGGGCACACGGTGATCGTGGGGGGCCAGAAGTTCGTTCTGCACCTGATCCCGTCGGGGATCCTGCACCCGGGGATCCTCTGCGTGCTGGGGGCGGGGATGGTGATCGACCCCTGGGCCCTCGAGACGGAGATGAGGGAGCTCGAGACGAAGGGCGTCGCCTTCGACGACAACCTCCTCCTCTCGGACCGCGCCCACCTCATCCTGCCGCACCACCGCGAGCTGGAGATGCTCTACGAGGAGCGGCGGGGGGGACGGAGGATCGGCACTACCCGGCGCGGCATCGGCCCTGCGTACGAGGACAAGGCGGGGCGCCGCGGGGTGACCGCGGGCGACCTCCTGCGGCCGGCGGACCTGCCGGCCAAGCTCGAGGAGGCGCGCTGGCACTTCGAGCAGATCATGCGCGGCGCCGGAGCGACCGCGAGTGTCGACTGGGACCGCCTGGTCGCCGACCTCGCCGGGTTCGGCGAGCGCCTCCGCCCGCGCATCGCCGACGTCTCGCGGACGCTCGCCCGGCAGTTCGCGAGCGGCTACTCCGTGCTCTTCGAGGGCGCGCAGGCGACGCTGCTGGACGTGGACCACGGCACGTACCCCTTCGTCACTTCCTCGTCCACGAGCGCGGGAGGTGCCTCGACCGGACTCGGCATCCCCCCCGCGCGCATCGACGGTGTCCTGGGCGTCGCCAAGGCCTATTGCACGCGCGTGGGCGCGGGGCCCTTTCCGACGGAGACGGAAGGCCCGGTGGGGGACCGGCTGCGCGAACGCGGGAGCGAGTACGGGGCGAGCACGGGCCGACCGCGGCGCTGCGGGTGGTTCGACGCCGTGGCCCTCGGCCACTGCGCCCGCGTGAACGGCTTCGACGCCCTCGCCATCACCAAGCTCGACGTGCTCGACGACCTCGAGGAGATCCCGGTGTGCACCGGTTATCGGCTCGAGGGCCGCGCGCTCGCGGACTTCCCGTCCGACGTGCGCGTGCTCGAGGCCTGCGAGCCCGTCTACGAGACGCTGCCGGGGTGGCAGACCTCGACGAGCGGAGTGAGCGAGTGGAGCGCGCTCCCCGAGGCCGCGCGCCGCTACGTCGACCGTCTCTCCGAGATCACCGGGACCCCGATCGGCCTCGTCTCCACGGGCCCCGACCGCGCCGACTCGATCGTGCGCGGGCAGAGCGCCGTCGCGTCCTGGTTCGACTGACGCGGCCCGGCCGCCGCGGCGGCGGTGCTAACATCGAGCGGATCCGTGGCCCTGTAGCTCAACGGTAGAGCACCGGCCTTTTAAGCCGTGGGATGAGGGTTCGATTCCCTCCGGGGCCACCAGCCGCTGCTTAGAACCGGACCTGCGGCGCCTTCTCCGCGCCCTCGGCGGCCTTGAAGTAGGCCTTCTCGTTGAACCGGCTGCCGAAGAACCCGGCGATGATCACCGTCGGGAAGCTCATGCGCTTCGTGTTGAAGGCCTGGGCCGCGTCGTTGAAGCGCTTGCGCTCGACGGAGATCCGGTTCTCCGTTCCCTCGAGCTGGGCCTGGAGATCGCGGAAGTTCGCGTTCGCCTTCAGGTCGGGGTACTTCTCGACCACGACCATGAGGCGCGAGAGCGCGGACGACAGGCCGGACTGGGCCTGCTGAAAGCGCTCGAAGGCCTGCGGGTCGTTCACCACGTTCTGCATCGACTCCGCGGTGACCTTGCCCACCTGCGACCGCGCCTCCGCGACCTGCGTGAACGTGTCCTTCTCGAACTGGGCCGCGCCCTTCACGGTCTCGACCAGGTTCGGGATGAGGTCCGCCCGGCGCTGGTAGACGTTCTGCACCTGGCCCCACTGCGCCTGCACGGCCTGGTCGAGGTGAACGAGGGTGTTGTAGCTGCCGATCAGGGGAAGTCCGAGGACGACGGCGAGGACGAGAATGCCGATGCAACCGATGGCGCCCCACTTCATTGTGCGCGGCCTCCTTCCCTTGAGCGACGACGCGGCGACCGTCGAGGGAGCGTGAGTCTATATCGCGCGTTCGACGAAGCCAACGCCCGACCCCGCGAATCGAGACACGGAATCGGCCCGGGCCATGGGTCCGGTTTCAGGCCGCGCTCTCGGCAACACGCGTTTTGTCATGGGCTTATCGCTGGTACGCACTTTGCGTATCTCGCGGGCGAGTGGGGGTTGACTTGTGATGAAGCAAGGGCAGCGAAACCAAGAGACGTTCCGCCGCGGAGCGTCGCGATGACGATACTCCGCGCCCGGGAAACGCAGTATTTCCTCTACCTGTTCGTGCGCTGCACGTGCGGCTGCCGGTTCGGTCATCGCGCCGACCGCCGCGTGCTGGTGTGCTACGTCTGCGGCCGCGTGGCCGACCTCGGACGGGTGAAGACGAAGGAGCAGGCAAAGCGCAAGGTCCTCGCGGACCGTCGGCGCCGCCTTCGAGCGGCGCGGGAGACGGTCCCCGCGACGAGCCATGCGAACGGAAACGGTCACGGCAACGGTCATGGCAACGGCCACGCCCACGGGCACGGCCACGCCAACGGCCGGACGCACGGCCACGCTCCCGCTCGCGGGACGGGCCGCGCGGCGTCCGCGCGGGTGATCGCGCCTCGCCGCTCGTCCAGCCGCCGCGCCGTCTAGCCCGGCCTCACGCATCGACGGGGCGGACACGTCCGCCCCGCCGAGACTACCCGCGTCCCGCCGGCTCGCGTCCGCCGAGTACAATCGGAGGGTGCGGAGCCGGCGCGTGATGCCCAGGGGGGAGAGCGGCGCCGCCGCCGCCAAGCCGCCGAGCTCGGAGCGGCTGCGCGCGCTGCTCCCGGATCTCTGGGACCTCGTCAAGCCGCGGCGCCACGTCCTCGTGGTCGCGCTCCTCCTCATGGCCGTGAACCGAGTAGCGGGAGTCGTCCTTCCCGGCTCGACCAAGTACCTGGTCGACGACGTCATCGCGAAGCACCGGTCGGACCTTCTCCTGCCCCTGGTGGGCGCGGTGCTGGGCGCAACCCTCGTGCAGGCGGCGACGGCCTTCGCCCTCACGCAGACGCTGTCCAAGGCGGCGCAGCGGCTCATCGCCGACATGCGCCGCAGGGTACAGGAGCACGTCGGCCGCCTGCCCGTCGCCTACTACGACGCGAACAAGACGGGCAACCTCGTCTCGCGGATCATGAACGACGTCGAGGGCGTGCGGAACCTCCTCGGCACCGGCCTCGTCGAGTTCACGGGCGGTCTGCTGACCGCGGCCATCGCGCTCCTCGTCATGCTGCGGCTCAGCCCGGGGATGACCATCGTGACCGTGGTCTCGCTGGTCCTCTTCGCGGTCATCCTGCAGCGGGCCTTCGGCACCCTCCGGCCGATCTTCCGCGAGCGCGGCCAGCTCTACGCGGACGTGACGGGCCGGCTCACCGAGTCGCTGGGGGGCGTGCGGGTGGTGAAGGGCTATCACGCGGAATCGCGCGAGGCCTCGGTGTTCGGCGAGGGGGTCGGAAGGATCCTGGCCAACGTGCTGCGCACGCTCACCACCACCTCGGTCTTGAGCCTGTCGTCGACGCTCGTGCTCGGGCTCGTGGGCTCCGCGGTGATGTTCGTGGGAGCGCGCGAGGTGCTCGCCGGGCACCTGACGGTGGGCGGGCTCTTCACGTACACGGTCTTCCTCGGCTTCCTCGTCGCGCCGATGTTCCAGGTGGTGTCCATCGGCACGCAGCTCACGGAGGCACTCGCCGGCCTCGAGCGGACGCGCGAGGTGCTGCGCGAGCGGCCGGAGGACGAGGATCCGAGCCGCACCGTGAACCTGCCGGACCTCGAGGGGGAGGTCGCGTTCGACGACGTCTTCTTCGCCTACGAGCCGGGGAAGCCCGTGCTGGAGGGCGTGTCCTTCCGGGCGGAGCCGGGGACGGTCACCGCTCTCGTGGGCCCGTCGGGAGCGGGGAAGTCCACGATGATCGGCCTCGTGTGCGCCTTCCACGTACCCACCGCCGGCCGCGTGCTCGTGGACGGCGTCGATCTCGCCACGGTGCGGCTCGACTCCTACCGCGCGCGCCTCGGCGTCGTCCTCCAGGACACCTTCCTCTTCGACGGGACGATCCGCGAGAACGTGGCGTTCTCGCGCCCGGCGGCCACGGAGGAAGAGATCCTGGCCGCCTGCCGGATTGCCCGCGTGGACGAGTTCGCCGAGCGCTTCGCCGAGGGCTACGACACCGTGGTGGGCGAGCGCGGGGTCAAGCTCTCGGGAGGCCAGAAGCAGCGCGTGTCCATCGCCCGCGCGATCCTCGCCGATCCGCGCATCCTGATCCTCGACGAGGCGACGTCCAGCCTCGACTCGGAGTCGGAGGCCCTCATCCAGGAAGGGCTCGGCTACCTGATGCGCGGCCGCACGACCTTCGTGATCGCGCACCGGCTCTCCACGATTCGCCGCGCCGACCAGATCCTCGTGGTGGAGGGTGGGAAGGTCGCGGAGCGGGGGCGGCACGAGGAGCTCTTCGCGCGTCGCGGGCGGTACTTCGAGATGTACACGAAGCAGCACGGGCTCGAGAGCAACCTCTTCCTCGCGCCCGGCGAAGGCGGCGAGGCCGAGCCGGAAGCGGAAGCGGCGGCCCCGGCCCCGAGGCCCGCCGGGCCGCGTCTCGCGCTCCTGGGCGA
>JBKPBQ010000416.1:0-8342 GCA_046726955.1 Acidobacteriota bacterium | reverse complement strand
CAGCGGATCGACCTCCCGAGCTCCCGTCGCCATGACCCGCGCCTCGTCGACCCGACGGAGGAAGCTCAGCAGGAAGCCGTACCAGACATGGCCTTGCACGTAGTGCCGGTCCAGCGCGAGCGCTCGGCCGAACGCGCGCTCGGCATCCTTCCAATCCCAATCGAAGAAACAGTGAGTCAGCCCGAGCGCGACGTGCGCCTCGGCCAGGGTGTTGTCGAGCGCGAGCGCTCGCTCCGCCGCCGCCCTGGCCTTCGGAAAGGCGACCCGGGGCGGCAGGAAGGAATAGGTGCCGAGGATGTTGTACGAGTCGGCCAGCCCGACGTAGGCGAGGGCGTAGCGGGCGTCCCTCTCGAGGGCCTGCTCGAAGAACGCGATGGCTTTCTGCAGGCCGCCTTCGTATCGGCTGTGCCAGTAGTAGCGCCCCTTCAGGTAGAGGTGATAAGCAGCGATGTCGGTGGTGTGCCTCTTCACGTACGGAGCCCGCCGCATTCCGAGCTTGATCTCGAGGGTGTCGACGATCGTGGAGGCGATCTCGTCCTGTATCGCGAAGACGTCCTCCATCTCCCGGTCGTACTTCTCCGACCACAGGTGGTAGCCGTCGGCGACGTTGATGAGCTGAGCCGTCATCCTCAGCATGCGCCCCGCCTTTCGCACGCTGCCCTCGAGCACCGCCTCCACCTTCAGGGTCTCGCCGATCCGACGGAGGTCGACGCCCTTCCCCTTGAATCCAAAAGTCGAAGTCCGCGCCGCAACCCGCAGCCCCTCGATCTTCGTCAGGGAATTGATGAGCTCCTCCGCCATGCCTTCGCAGAAGTATTCCAGGTCCTTCCCGGCGCTCATGTCCACGAAGGGGAGAACGGCGATGGAGCGCAGGGACCCCCGCTCTGCGGAGGGCGCCGCCTCCGCTCGAGCGAGAGAGTCGAGGTCGGCGAGGAACGCGCTCGCCGAGGAGTAGCGTTCACCCGCTTCCTTGGCCAGCAGCTTGTCCACCACCCGGGCCAGCCCCGTCCCCACCTGGGGATTCGCCTCGGAAGCGGAGACCGGACGGTCCTTCAGGATCGCGCTCAGCGTGTCCGCCCTGGTGGGACCGCGAAACGGATTCCTCCCGGTCAGCATCTCGTAGAGCACGACCCCGAGCGAGAACAGGTCCGAGCGATGGTCCACGGCGAGACCTCGCGCCTGCTCGGGGGACATGTACGATGTCGTCCCCAGCAAGCCTCCCTCCGCGGTCAGTTCGCTCAACGTATCCGCGTCTTGCCCTCCCCGATCGGTCATGGGGTCGCGAAGCTTCGCCAGGCCGAAGTCCAGTATCCTCACCCGACCGTCCGCCTGCAGGATCAAGTTCCCCGGCTTGAGGTCGCGGTGGATCACTCCCGCCCGGTGCGCCGCGTCCAGGCCCTGCGCGATCTGCCTTCCGATGCCCAGGGCCTTCTCCACGGGGAGCGCTCCGCCAACCATCACCTGGCTGAGCGTCCTGCCCTCCACGTATTCCATGGCGATGAAGACGACACCCGACTCGTCGTCCACCTCGTGCACGGCGGCGATATTGGGGTGGCTGATGGCGGCCGCGGCCCGGGCCTCGCGCAGGAACCTCCGGCGCCTTTTCTCGTCGCTGAGGAAGGCGGGGGGAAGCACTTTCAGGGCGACAGGGCGGCAGAGCTTCGTGTCCTCCGCCTTGTAGACGACACCCATCCCACCCTCCCCGAGCTTCGAGATGAGGCGGAAGTGAGAGAGCGTGGTGCCTTCCACGCAAGACCTCCCCGGCCGCAGGCAGTCGTCCCAACATCGAGTCTAACGCCGCGGGCGAGGTGCGGCCTGCAGCTCCTTCCAGATCGCCTTTTCTGCGGCTTCGGCCGGCGCTTCCACCTCGCGAGAGAAGCGGTCGAGCTCTTCCAGCTCCGCCCGGAGGTCCTGGCCAGGCCCGTCCACGCCCGCCGCAACGATCCTCCGCGCCTGATCCTCCAGCTTGCCCTCCAGCCCCTGCTCGAGGCGGGCCCGCTCGGGGTCGGCAAAGTGCCAGACGGCATGCGCCAGCTCGTGCCCGAGCACCTCGGCGTAGCGCTCGATCCTTCCGAGGCCCTCGAAGGGGATGAAGCCGTCGGCCCGCGCCGCCATGGGCTTCGTCGACGCGCCGTCGATCCCGCGAAGGTTGAGTCCGAGGACCGCCTCGTGGCTCCTCCCCCCGGGGTCGACCTTCGTCACCGCGAAGCGCCCACCGAGATACGACGGCGGACCCTTCCGTCCGGACATGTCGATCTGGACGATGTGACCGCTCGTGTCGACGGCGTCCCACAGCTGCCGAAGCGTCGGATGAAGCGGCTGGCCGCTCCGGTCCTCAGCCATGACGACCGCGACGATCTGGCGCCAGACCTGGAGCTGCTTGCGGGACAGGCGGTCGGTTCGAATCCCTCCGGCGCCCTTTTGCGACGATTGAGCGACGCGGTCGGCCGAATGCAGAGGCGCCGTCTCGGCCCTCGGGACGTCGGCCACGACCAGGACCACCGAGGGGACGAGGGCCAGCAGGTGGGTGGGCATCGGCTTGCCTCCTCACCGGCTGGGGCGGAAACGGGGGACGGAAACTCCAACGCTGTTTGTCGAAAAGGCGCTTTCTTGGCCGGATGCCCAAGGGTTTGGGGGGTGCTATCCTCGACCCGCTTCCTCACCGTCGGCTGGAGGAGGGATGGTCGTGGCCGCGTCGCAAGGGGTGACCCAGTTGCTCCACGCCTGGAGCCGCGGGGACGAGGCCGCCCTCGAGCAGCTCATCCCGCTGGTCTACAAGGAGCTGCGACAGCGGGCCCACCGCTACATGGGCCGCGAGCGGGCGGGGCACAGCCTCCAGACCACGGCGCTCATCCACGAGGCCTACCTGCGCCTGGTGGGATCGGCTCCGGTGGCCTGGGAGAGCCGCAGCCACTTCTTCGCGATCGCGGCGCGCCTGATGCGACGCATCCTCGTGGACCGTGCCCGCGCCCGGCGCAGCCTCAAGCGGAGCGGACCGGCCCCTCCGATGTCGTTCGACGAGGAGCTGGTGATCGCCGGCCCGCCCCGGCGCGATCTCGTTTCGCTCGACGACGCGCTGCAGGCCATGGCCCTGCTCGACTCGCGCAAGAGCCGCGTCGTGGAGATGCGGTTCTTCGGCGGCTTGAGCGTGGAGGAGACGGCCGAGGTCCTCGGCGTTTCGTCCCAGACCGTCCTCCGGGACTGGAAGCTCGCGAAGGTCTGGCTGCTGCGGGAGATGAAGCGCGCCGAAGCGCCGGCGGCTCCGGCCGCGGAGAGGCCATGACGCGGCCCGCGTGGGAAAGGGTCGAGGAGCTGTACCACGCGGCTCTCGCCCACGAGGCCGCCGAACGCGAGGCCTTCCTGGCCTCGGCCTGCGCCGACGAGGCGCTCCGAAGCGAGGTACTGTCGCTTCTCGCCCACGAGACGTCCGCGGATCGGCTCCTCGAGGAGCCGGCGCTCGCCGCGGGGACGGAGAAGCTCGCCCTGCTGACGGGCACCCGGCTCGGGCCGTACGAGGTCCTGGGGCTGGTGGGGGCAGGGGGAATGGGCGAGGTCTATCGCGCGCGAGACACTCGGCTCGGGCGCGAGGTGGCGATCAAGACGCTACCCGCGTCCCTCGCCGACGACCCCGAGCGTCTACGGCGCTTCGAGCGCGAGGCGCGCGCGGTGGCCTCCCTCAACCACCCCCACGTCCTCACCGTCCACGACGTGGGGACGCACGAAGGCGTGCCGTACGTGGTGACCGTTCGGCGACGCGGTCGGAGCTATCGTCGCGCCTTGCGCCGCCGGGCGGGACGGCTGCTCCGCCCCCGGACCGGCACACGACGGCTGGCCGCCGGCGCGGCCGCCCGGCGCGCGACCGGCGCCTCCGCGCGATCCGCCGAAGGCACCCTGAGTTCCTCGCCCAGCCGCTCAAGGAAGTAGCCCACGTCGGTCACGAGGCCGATGGCCTGGAGCGTCCCGCGGTTCGAAAGCTTGACGGGCACGGACTCCGTCATGTCCACGCACACGGTCCGGACGCGCGCGGGCAGGAGGTTCCCCACCGCGATCGAGTGGAGGGCGGAGGCGAGCATGAGGCACATCCCCGCTCCCGACAGGGCCTGCACGTAGGCCTTCTGGGCCGCGATCATGTCGGTGATCGTGTCCTTGAGCGGGCCGTCGTCGCGGATGGAGCCCGCGAGCACGAACGGGATCCCCTTCTTGACCGCCTCGTACATGACGCCCGACGAGACGAGGCCGGTGCGCACCGCGGCCTCGATGCCGCCGGCGCGGTTCACCGCGTTGATGGCGAAGAGGTGGTGGCGGCTCCCGCCCTCCACCGCCCGGCCGCTCATCTGGCAGACACCCAGGCTCGTCTTTAGGATCGACTTCTCGAGGTCGTGGACGGCGAAGGCGTTGCCGGTGAGGATCACGTCCACCCACCCTTCGCGCACGAGGCGGCCGAGGTGCACGTCGCCCCCCGAGTGCACGATCGCGGGGCCCGCCACCACGACGATCTTCTCCCCCGCCTTGCGCACGCGGTGCATCTCGCGCGCCGCCCCCGCGATCGCGATCCCCTTGTTGACTTCCGCCGAGACGTCGTTGGACATGAATCCGAACACGGAGTAGTCGCGGCTCCGCTCCGGCGGGCGCACGCGGATGCCGGGACCGCGCAGCGCGACCTTCTCTCCCTGCTTCACCTGTCCCTGCTTCACGCAGCGCGGCTGGCCGTCGCGCAGCACGAGCGCGCAGTCCATCTTCTGGTCGACCGCGGGCACCCATCGCCCGCCGAGCCTCACGAACGTGTCGAAGTTCGTCGTGGAGTAGAACTCGTCGGGCAGGATCCCGTCGGCCTCCGCGGGAGCGAACGTCGCGTCGCCCGCGGCATGGGGCGCCGCCCCAAGGTAGGCGAGCCCCTCGAGGATGCGGTCGAGAGCGTGGGGATCGGGCGCGGCTACGGACAGCGTGGCGCGCGAGGGATCGGCGTTCGTCTTCCCCACGTGGAAGTCCAGCACCTCGAACTCGCCGCCCTCCTCCACGATCCGGTTGAACGCTCGCCGGAGCTGGTCGGAGTCGATGAGGTGCCCTTCCATCACGACCGTCTCGTGCACTGCCGACATCGCGGTCGTCTCCTACATCCGGGGCAGGGTCAGGCCCTTCTGGGCCTGGTACTTCCCCTTCTTGTCCGCGTAGGACGTCTCGCAGACCTCGTCGCTCTCCAAGAAGAGGACCTGCGCGATCCCCTCGTTCGCGTAGATCTTGGCGGGGAGCGGCGTGGTGTTCGATACCTCCAGCGTCACGATCCCTTCCCACTCGGGCTCGAAGGGGGTCACGTTCACGATGATCCCGCAGCGCGCATAGGTGCTCTTCCCCACACAAATTGATATTACGTTCCGCGGGATACGGAAGTACTCCACTGTGCGCGCGAGCGCGAAGGAGTTCGGGGGGATGATGCAGACGTCGCCCTTGAAGTCCACGAAGGAGCGGGGATCGAAGTGCTTGGGGTCCACGATCGTGGAGTTGATGTTCGTGAAGATCTTGAACTCGTCGGCGATGCGAACGTCGTAGCCGTACGAGGAGACACCGTAGGAGATGACGCCGTCTCGGACCTGATCCTCCGAGAACGGCTCGATCATCCGGTGCTCCTTGGCCATACGGCGAATCCAGCGGTCCGACTTCACGGACATCGGTCCCCCCTTGACGAGTCCCAAAGGATTCCACGGAGGCTCGCGGCTGGCAACTGGACCTCGACCTTGACTGGAGACGACCGACGGAAATATGGTCCGAGCATGATGGGGCGAGAGTTGCTGGTCGTTGCCGGCATGCTGTTGGGGGGGCAGGGCGACACGGGCAATGTCACGGTAGTGCTTCGCACGACCATGGGTGACATCACCCTCCAGGTCGACGCCGACCATGCACCCAAGACCGCCGCCAACTTCCTCCGCTACGTGGACGGCGGGTACTACGACGGCGGCCGCTTCCACCGGACCGTCCGCCTCGACAACCAGCCGGGAAAGAAGGTCCTGATCGAGGTCGTGCAGGCGGGTCCGAGCCCCACGCCGGCGCGCGAAGGCTTCCCGCCCATCGCGCTCGAGCGCACGAAGGACACAGGGCTGCGGCACGTGGACGGCACGGTCTCAATGGCCCGTGACGGCCCGGATTCCGCGACCTCGGACTTCTTCATCTGCATCGGCGACCAGCCGGAGCTGGACTTCGGAGGCAAGCGCAACCCCGACGGCCAGGGCTTCGCCGCCTTCGGCCGTGTCGTCTCGGGCATGGACGTCGTGCGGAAGATCCAGCGCGCGCCCGCGGACGGGCAGAGCCTCACTCCGCCCATCGCGATGTCCGCCGCCCGTCGCTGAGCGCCGCGCGCTTCAGGGCGTGAAGGTGAACGCCGCGACGTCGGCGCCCACCCGGTTCGCCGCCTGGAGGGGATTCGTCCCCGCGCGCGCGAGGATGGCGACCCAGGTGTAGCTTCCTGCCGGCTCGGTCCCCGTCCAGGTGTAGCTGACGAGCGGCACGTCGCGGACGAAGGACAGGGGAACGTTCGTGGCGGCGGGGACGAGCATGTTCACGGGAAGACCGGGGGCGATCGAGACGAAGAAGCCGCCGGGGAAAACGAGGGCGAGGTAGAAGTCCACGGTCGCCGTGCCGTTGAAGTCGGCCTTGAGCGCCTGCGTCTCCCCGGTGACGACCGTGGCGTCGGAGAGCTGCAGGTCCACGAAGCCGGCCGGCGGGTAGATGAAGCGGATCCCGTCCACGTCGTCGGCGTGCGGCGTCCCGCCCCGCCCTCCGCCGTGCGCGATCGCGCGCATGAGCGCGTCGTCCTGCTCGGTGCCGGGTACGCAGGCCGGCGTGAACGAATCCCCGCACGAGTGCCCCATGCCCAGGCCGTGCCCCATCTCGTGGGTCAGGACCTCCTCGTAGTTCTTGGCGGCATTCGGTCCCGCGTAGAAGCAGTCGGTCTGCGCGTTGAACACGGTGTCGGCCTCCGTCATCTCCAGGAAGCTCACGCCGTTGACGACCTTCGTCTGCAGCGTGAAGCCCGAGACGCCGGTGAAGGCGAGGACCCCGCTGCAGGTCACGGGGTCGAAGGGAGGAGCCTGGCCGCAAGGATCGCCGTGCGAGACGACGGAGCCGTCGAAGAAGGTGCGGCAGGCCTGGGTGGTGAGGCCGCCGTCGGCGACGACGATCGTGGCTCCGTCCACGTCGGTCCACGCCTGGCGCGCCGCGGCAAAGCCGGCCGTCGTCGCGGCCTGGCTCACGGGAGAGCCCGCCGGGTTGAGCATGAAGGACACGGGAACGCCATTGTCGGGACCGAAGTACCGGAAAGGGACGAGCGGGAGCTGCGTGAAGTTCGGCGTGACCACGACGTTCGCCCCCGCCGGAATCTCGGCACGCACGCCGTCGGCCAGGCCCCGCCCCGGATAGCGCCGCACGAGGGCGCGCACGCGCGTGAGGAACGCGTCGAGCCGGTCCTCCGCTACCACTCGCCTCCCGCCCACGATCGCCGCTCCAGTTCCCGGATCGGGAACCACCCGCGCCTTCCGCCGTGTTCCACCCACGATCTCGAGCTTGCCCTGGAAGAGGCCGGTCACCGTGAGGTCGCCGGCCTTGGTGGGCGTGGCGAAGACGAGGACCTTCTCCCCCACCCGGAACCGGGGCGTGCCGAAGACGACGGACGTGCGCTCCCCCACCGTCCCTCCGGGGACGCTGACGGCGATGCGATCCCGGCCGAGAGCACCCTTGAGGTTCTCCGCGATTCGGATCGAGACCCACGTGTCGATGGCGCCTCGCGCGTCCTCCACCGACGCCATCGACTCGACCTCGCCGCGCACGACGACGGCGGAGAGACGCACGAGCGTCTCTTCGTCCATCGCGGTCACGGTCGACGGCGAGGCGGGGGCGGCCAGGAACGAGACGCACACGGCCAGGACGACGGCGGCGCCGGCGCGGGTCATGGAACCCTCCTTGCCGATCCGCGGAGGAGGGGCCTGGATCGGGACGGCCGATCATAGGCCACCGCGCTGGCGGCCGCCAGCTATTTCCAGGTGCGGAAGTAGCTGATCGAGACGCCGAAGACCGAGGCCCCCGCGTCGGGCAGCGCGCGGAAGCTGTACCGCCGGTACGAGTAGTCGAGACCGACGCGCATGCGCTTGTGGATCTGCAGCGAGCCGTAGACGCCCGCGAAGGCGTCGCTGAACGTGAAGCCGCTGTCGAGCTCGTCTCGGCTGGCGCTCAGCCCCGCGTAGCCGCCGACGATCACCCGCTTCCAGGGCAGCCAGCTTCCCGCCGAGTAGAGGAGGTCCGTGGTGATCACGCGGCCGAACCCGAGCGCCTGATACAGCGTGTGGTCGTAGCGG
>JBKPBQ010000415.1:0-4238 GCA_046726955.1 Acidobacteriota bacterium | reverse complement strand
CAGCGAAGAAGGAACTCTCTCACCGCTCCGTCCGCACGAGCTCGACGGGGGTCCCGGCGCTCACCAGGTCGGCGAGCTCGCTCGCATCCCAGTTCGTGAGGCGGATGCACCCGTGAGACTGCGTCTTCCCGACCATGGCGGGCTCGGGCGTGCCATGGATCCCGTAGTGCTCGAGGGACAGCCCGATCCAGACGACGCCCACGGGGTTGTTCGGCCCGGGGGGGAGCTTCGCCTTGGCGTGCGACTCGTCGGCGTCCCAGAAGAGGTCGGGGTTGTAGAAGAAGGACGGGTCCCGCTTGACGCGCTTGACCGCGAAGCTTCCGTTGGGGAGCGGATCGTGCTCGCTTCCCACGGACGCGGGGTAGCGCGCGAGGATCTTGTTGTCGGCGTCGAGCGCGATCACCGCGAGCTGGTCGGCGTCCACGACCACCTTCCCGGCCTTCGCCGGCGGCGGGGCCGGGACGTTGGGCACGAGCACGACCTCGCCCTCGCGGTCGAAGCTCGCTCCGGGATTGAGCCGCTGGAGGAGACGCGGGCTCGCGTGGAACTTCTCCGCGAGCTTCTCGAGCGGAGACGCATAGGTGAGCCTGGCCACGCGGGCCTTGTCCATCATGTCGGTGGGAGGCGTGTCGAAGGGGCCGGCTACGTCGTCGGACGCCAGCGTGTAGGAGACGAGAGCCGGCGCGCCTTCCGTGTCGAGCGCCTGCCAGACCTCGTCCGTCGGCGTCTCGCTCGCCGCGAGCCCCTTCTCCCGCTCGAAGGCGAGGAGCGCCCGCCGGGTGTTCGAGCCCCCTTCGGCGTCGATCTCTCCCGTCGAGAAGTGGGCGCGGTCCAGCCACACCTGGAGACGGAGGACCGGCGAGTCCGGATCGAGGGACCGGCCGTGGCCGGCGAGGACGAGCAGCACGACGAGCATCCGGGACATGACACCTCTCCTCTAGAGCCAGGTGCAAGAGGAGTGCCGGCGGTCAGTCCGCGTCGACGATGGCGGTGGCCACGGCCGCGATCATCGACGCCGCCGGCGGGCGGCGGCGTAGGCGGCCAGCACCTCGTCCACGAAGTGGCCGGCGAGGCCGAGGGAGCTCCGGTAGTCGAGGACGGCGGCGATCTCCCGCGGCTTCAGGTGTCGTCGCACCTCGGGGTGCGCGGCCACCGCGTCGCGGAACGAGCCCCCGCGGGCGGCGACCTCGCGGGACAGGCGGAGCACGAGCGCGTGCGCGCGGTCCCGCCCGATCTTCGGGGCGAGCGCCATCATCACCGCCTCCGAGAGCACGACGCCTCCGCTGCGCTCGAGGTTGCGGAGCATGTTCGCGGGCTTCACCACGAGTGTCGTCAGCACTCGCTCCAGCAAGCCGAGCTGCGCGCCGACCAGCAGGCACACCTCGGGGGCGAACGACCACGCGGTCTCGCCCTGCCGGTGGTCGTCCTCCCACTCGCAGTGCACGTACTCCAGGACGGGTCCCATCCGCGCCCTGACGAGCCGCGCGAGGAGGACGACGGAGCCGGAGGCCACGGGGTTGAGCTTGTGGGGCATCGCGGAGCTGCCGACCTTGCCTTCCACGAACTCCGTGGCCTCGTCCACGTCCGTCTGCTGGAGGTTGTAGACGTTCTGGCCGATCTTGCCGAGCGTCCCCGAGAGGAGGCCGAGGAGCAGGAAGAACTCCGCGAAGCGGTCGCCTGCCGTCTTGCTCGGCACGCGGGGCACGCCGAGGCCGAGCCGCTTCATGAGCCGCGCCTGCACGCGCAGGCCCGGCCGGCCGAGGGCGGCGAGCGTCCCCACCGCGCCCCCGAGCTCGCCCACGAGGACGCGCGGCCGACTCGCCGCGAGCCGCTCGTCGTGGCGCAGCAGCTCGTCGAGCCAGACCGCGCACTTGTAGCCGAAGGTGACGGGCAGCGCGTGCTGTCCGTGCGTGCGGCCGGCCATCACGGTGTCGCGGTGCCGCCGGGCGAGGTCGGCGAGCGCTGTCTCGATCGCCGCGGTCTCCCGCCGGACGACCGCGTACGTGTCGCGGATCTGCAGGGCGAGCGCCGTGTCGATGATGTTCTTGCTCGTGGTTCCCCAGTGCACGTAGCGCGCGGCCCGCGGGGAGAGCCGGGCCCGCAGCGCGTCCACGAGCGGCATCACCGGATTCCAGGTCCGGTCGAACTCGCGCTTCATGGCCCCGAGGTCGATCGACCGCACGTGGGCCCGGCTCCGGATCTCGCGGGCGGCGGAGCGGGGGATGATGCCGAGCTCCGCCTCCGCGCTGGCGAGCGCCGCCTCGACGTCGAGCCAGCGCTGGACCATCGCCCGGTCGTCCCAGATCGCCCGCATCGCGGGCGAGGAGAAGCGGTCCTTGAAGTAGAACGAGTCGAGAGCGCTCGCCGGCATCGGGGAAGGATTCTATGCCCTCGCCGCGCCGGCGAGCGTCACCCGGCGATCAGTCGAACCGGTCGATCTCGGGGAGCAGGCGGTCGTGGATCTCGTCCCGGATGCGCCGGAAGACGACCATCCGCTCGTCGTCGGTGCCTTGGGCCTGCGCGGGGTCGTAGAAGGAGACGTGCTGTTTGGGCACCGGGCGGGGGAACACCGGGCAGTCCTGCTGGGCGTAGTCGCAGACCGTGACCACGAGGTCCCAGGGGTCGTTCAGGAAGCGCTCGACGGCCTGGGGACGGTTGCCCGAGATGTCGATCCCCACCTCCGCCATCGCCCGCACGGCCAGCGGGTGGATGGCGTGCACGGGGTGCGTTCCCGCCGAAGAGACTTCCCAGCGATCGCCGCGGAGCGCACGGATCCAGCCTTCGGCCATCTGCGACCGGCAGGAGTTCCCGGTGCAGAGGACGAGCACTCGCTTCTTCGCGTCAGGCACGACGAGTCCTCACGCGGGCTTGCGCGCCCGGAACGTCAGCGAGTGCACCTTGCCCACGACGTCCTCTCTCCGGATCCCCACTCGATCGAGCAGCTCCTGCATGGCGTCCGGCACGCCGCCAATCGCAGCCACGTAGTCGATGTCCCGAAGGACCTCGACTCGCTCGAGGCCTGCTGCCTCGAGCATCGCGAAGTATTCCTGCCGGAGGACGGCTCCGGAGACGCAGCCCACGTACGCGTAGACGTCCTGCTCGAGGACCTCGGGGAGCCGGCCGTCGAGCACGATGTCGGAGACGACGAGGCGGCCGCCCGGCTTCAGGACGCGCGCGACCTGTCGGAAGACGGCGGCCTTGTCGGGCACGAGGTTGATCACGCAGTTGCTCGTCACCGCGTCGACGCTCGCGTCGCCGAGGGGCAGCGACTCGAGCCGTCCTTCCCGGAACTCGATGTTGCGGTAGCCGCCCTTCGCGGCGTTCGCGCACGCCCGCTCGAGCATCGCAGGCGTCATGTCGACGCCGATCACGCGGCCCGTCTCCCCGACGTGCTCGGCGGCGAGGAAGCAGTCGAGCCCGGGGCCGGAGCCGAGATCGAGCACGGTCTCGCCCGGCTGGAGCTCCAGGAAGTCGAGGGGCGCGCCGCAGCCCAGGCCCAGGTTCGCCCCTTGGGGTACGCGCCCGAGGTCCTTCGATCGGTAGCCGATCTGGAGAGACAGCGATCCCTCTCCGCCGCAGCAGGCGCTCGCCGCCTTCGGCCCGCAGCAGCCCGTGTCTTCGCCTTGCGCGATCTTCCCGTAGCGCTCGCGGACGCGCTCGACGAGCTCGTCAGCAGGAGCAGCGACCTTCGCTGTCGTCATCTTCGGTTCTCTCGGCGCGGGCCGGCTCCCGCGCGAAATCCTTCATGAGGTGGGTGAACGCCCCCGGGCAGCAGTGCTCGGTGGCGGCCTGCACGGCCGCGACGAGGCCTTCGATCGAGTCGACGATCCCGGCGCGGCAGGCGGGGGAGAGACGGGAGAGGACCTCGTCCGCAAAGTCCACTCCCTGGCGCTCGACCTTCTCCGCGGCGCGGTGGCCGGCCGCGGTCAACGAGACGCGAAAGGCGCGGCCGTCGCCGGGATCGGCGATGCGCGTCACGAGTCCGTCCGCCTCGAGCCGCGCGAGGTTGCGGCTGAGCGTGCTGGGCGTGATGCCGAGCCGCCGGCCGAGAGCCCCCAGCCTCATACGGGGCGTGGCCCGGAGCGCCTCGAGCGTCGCGCCCTGCGCGACGGTGAGCCCGCAGCAGAGCACGTCCGCCCGCTCGGACACGGAGAAGCGGCGGACGAGGGCCATCACGGCCGCCCGCATCCGGGTCGCATCTTCTTTGTTGGGGCGGCTCGGCCGCGCGTCCCCCCGCA
>JBKPBQ010000414.1:0-5527 GCA_046726955.1 Acidobacteriota bacterium | reverse complement strand
GTATCCGACCGCTCCCAGCGAATAGAGGTCGCTCCGCGCGTCGACGAGCTCCGAGGACCGCACCGCCTCCGGAGACAGGTAGAGGGGAGTGCCCGCGATCTGGTCGGCGCGGGTGATGTCGGCGCGCCCGTCCATCTCCTTCACGAGGCCGAAGTCCACGACCTTGGCCACGTCCGCCGCCGCTCCGTACTCCGGCAGGAGGATCACGTTGGCCGGCTTGATGTCTCGGTGGATGAGGCCCACCGCGTGCGCCTCCACGAGCGAGCCCGCCACCTGGCGCAGCACGTGGACGACGCGCCCGGCCGGCTGCGGTCCGTCCGCCCGCACGAGGTCGTCGAGGTTCACGCCCTCGAGGTACTCCATGGCGTAGTAGAAGACCCCGTCCGCCGTCCGCCCGTAGTCGAAGATGGCCACCGTGTTGGCGTGGGTGAGCTGGCTCGTGAGCTGGACCTCGCGCTCGAAGCGCTCCAGGCGGTCGCCCCCGGCCTCCGCCGCGAGCAGGAGCTTCACGGCGGTGGGGCGGCGGAGCATGGCGTGACGCGCCCGGTAGACCGCGCCCATCCCTCCTTCCCCGATCTTCTCTTCCAGCGTGTACTGGCCGAGCTGACGCGCCTCGCGCACTTCCTGGCGGAGGCCGTAGATCACGCGCGAGGCGACGGTGGAGACGACGACCGCCGCGATCAGCCATAGACAGTCCCAGACGGTGTGGGCCGTCGCCTCCACGAGGCTCTTGGCGACGCGAGCCCAGGAGAAGGCGATGACCGCCGCCGGTGCCGCGATCGAGGCGAGGCCGACGACGAGCGTCCGCCGCGCCGTCGAGGGCACGATCACCGCGCGGGACACGAGGGTGAGGGTTATGGCGAGCAGCGCGCGCGACAACGCGGACTGGCTGTCGTCCTGGGAATACGGGAAGAGCGCCATCGCCCCGTAGATTCCGCACGCCGTCACCATCAGCCCGGCGTCCACGGCCTCGAGTGTGCGCGGGCCCCGCGGTCGTCCCGTGCAGTAGAGCCAGACCGCGGCCAGCAGCACGATACCCGCGAGCTGTAGTCGGTTCGCGCCGTGGACGACCCAGGAGTTGGCTTCGTAGTCGGGAAGAGGAACGGCGGCCGTGTTTCCCGCCAGGTAGAACCCGAGCCCGATGAGGCAGAAGACCTTCCCCAGCAGAGCCAGGCGCTCCTGGAGGAAGGCGCGACCCTCCTCTCCCGTCGTGCGGGGACTCGGCGGCCGGACGGAGCTCGAGCTCACGCTTCCGAGTATATGTGGCGCGTCTGCGCGGGTACCATGGACGCGGTTCATGGCCGCGCCCGCCGACCGGCTCTTCACCCCTCGCTTCTTCATGATGTGCGGCTTCACCTTCACCGTCTTCCTGTCGGCATTCCAGCTCCTCCCGACCGCGCCCTTCCGGATCCTGCAGCTCGGAGGCAGCACGTTCGCGGCCGGGCTCTTCCTCGGCTTCCTGACCTACGCGTCCGCGCTCTCCGCGCCGGTCACGGGGGCGCTCGCGGACCGCGCGGGCAAGCGCCGCATGCTGATCGCGACGAGCCTGGTCATCGCGGGCTTCTTCGTGGCCTACGCCCTGAGCGGGACCTACGTGGTGCCGCTCGTCCTCGTCTTCTTCCACGGCCTCGCGTGGTCGGGGCTCCTCTCCGCCTCTTCGGCCTACATGACGGACTCCATCCCCGAGAGCCGGCGCGCGGAGGGCATCGGCTACTGGGGCATGTCCACGATGCTCGCGGTGGCGGTGGCGCCCAACGTCGGCTTCTGGATGATGAACCACTACGGTTGGGCCTGGCTGTGCGCGGAGGGAACGCTCCTCAACCTCGTCATGGCCGGCATCGCCTTCAGCCTGCCCGAGACGGACGTCGCCGCGCGGCTCACGCGGGACCGGTTCTTCGGCGAGCACCTCGTGGAGTGGAGAGTGGCGGCGGTGGCGCTCTCGCTCTTCGTCGTGTCCTTCGGCTACGGCGGCGTGACGAGCTTCGTGGCCGTCTACGCGGAGAGGAACGGCATTGCGCCCAAGGGGATCTTCTTCACCTACTTCTCCGTGGTCGTGATCGTCCTGCGGCTGGTCTCGGGGCGCCTCGCCGATCGCATCGGCCACCGGCGCGTGCTGCTGCCCTGCCTCGGCCTCGCCGCCGCCGGCCTGATGCTCCTTTCCCTCGCCCGGACACGGCCCCTGCTGATCCTCGCCGCCGTCGTCTTCGGCGCGGGCTTCGGCAACATGTACCCCGCGTTCGTGGCCCACGTGGTCAAGCACGTGGACCCGAGCCGACGCGGCGCCGCCTTCGGCGGCATCCTCGCCGCCTTCGACACCGGCATCGGCACGGGCTCGATCGCGATCGGCGCCATCGCCGAGCACATCGGCTTCGCGGCCGCCTACTTCACCGCGGGCCTCGTCGCCTCGCTTTCGATTCCGATCTTCATCTGGACGGAAGGGCGTTTCCTCCGGCCCCGGGTGTGAGTCACACGGCCAAGGGTTCGACGAACAACGAGGTACGCGATATCGCGTACTTTCGGACGACCATTGAACCTGACACGGATGATGGCCCTGTTGGCGGTGGATTCGTCGAGATGGCCACAGGATCAGTGGTTCGTTTGAAATGGAGGAGTCATGACGCTCCGATCGGTTGGTGTCGTCTTCTGCGCGTCTGTCGCCTTGACGGCGCAGGTGCTGCCTGGACCTCGCGTGTCGGCGGGGACTGACGACCAGCATGCGGCTGATCTGGCCGCCATCGAGAAGCTCCACCAGCAAGACATTGCCGCGACCCTCTCCCGAGACCCGGTGGCACTGACCGACCTCTGGACCGACGACGCGGTGCGGCTGAATCCCGGCGAGCCAGCGCAGATCGGCAAGCGGGCCATCCGTGAAAGCAACGAGCGCTGGGGGGCTCGGCAGGATGTGAAGGTCTTGAGCTACGTTCCGGAAACGAAGGACTTGACCATCGCGGATGGCTGGGCGTTCGAGTGGGGCTATTTCACGGGGACCTTCGTGGAGTCGTCGGGTGGCGAGAAGCGCATTCGCGGAAAGAGGCTCATGATTTTCGAGAAGCAACCGGATGGCAGCTGGAAGTGCGCCCGAGGCATGTGGAACGCGGCGGAGTGAGGTGGGTGACCGGAAGAACGTTGCGAGAGGAGGCCCGGTGCGAGCGCGAAGTCTGGGCTTGGTGGCCGTGCTGGCCTGGTCGATCGGGTGTATTGGCGGGGGTCCTTTCCGTCAGCTCCTTCGGGAGCAACGCCTTCCCTCGGGCAAGGTGGTCGAGGTCGTCTCCTGCCTCTTCGCCTGGGGCGTCGAGCACGACGAGCGGCACCCCGACGAGGACGCGTTCACGATCGAATACCTTTCGTCGGTCCCGCGGGTTCCTCCGGAAGATCTCGAGCGCGAGGTTCTCGAAGTCTTCGAGCTGATTCGTCCGATCTCGGAGCAGTGGGGCCTGTCTCTTGCCACCGTAACGGCCCTTCGGACACCCGAGCGGACCGGCACCTATGACGTCTATGCGTTTCAGCGCTCGGCTACGGGTACGTGGTCGCACACCACACAGGCGATTACTCGAAACACCGAGTAGGCGAAGCGCTCAGCTCGTGAAGCCCCAGAGCCAGGCCGCACCGCGGACGCCGCTCGCGTCGCCATGCCGCGGGGGGAGGAGCCGCGTGTCCACCCGGTCCGAGAAGACGTAGGCGGCCCAGAGCCGCGGGACGCTCTCGTAGAGGCGCGCGACCTGCGACATGCCGCCCCCGAGGACGATGACGTCGGGGTCGAGAACGTTCACGACCGAGGCGAGCGCCCGCGCCATGCGGTCCTCGTAGCGGGCGAGCGCTTGAAGGGCATCGGCCTCGCCCCGAGCGGCCCGGGCCGCGATCTCCTGGGCGGTGAGACGGTCGGCCCGACCCGCCGCGTAGTCGCGGGCGAGACCGGGGCCGGAGAGGAAGGTCTCGATGCAGCCCGTCTTGCCGCAATAGCAGGGTGGACCGGGCCACTCGCCTTCCCGCGGCCAGGGAAGCGGGTTGTGGCCCCACTCTCCGGCGATCGCGTTGGACCCGGTGAGGACGCGACCGTCTACGACGATCCCGCCTCCAGTGCCGGTGCCCACGATCACGCCGAACACGACGCGCGCCCCGACCGCCGATCCGTCCACCGCCTCGGAGAGCGCGAAGCAGTTGGCGTCGTTGGCGAAGCGCACCGGGCGGCCGAGGAGACGAGACAGGTCCTCCTCGAGCCTACGTCCGATGAGCCAGGTGGAGTTCGCGTTCTTGACGAGGCCGGTGGCGGGCGAGATCGCGCCGGGCATCCCGACGCCAACCGTGGCGGTCGTCCCGGTCTCCGCTTCGAGCTCGGCGACGAGGCCCGCGATCGCCCCGAGCGTGCCGTCGTAGTCGTCGCGCGGCGTCGCCACCCGCCGTCGCGCCCGAACCTCGCCCGCGTCGTCGAGGGCGATCGCCTCGATCTTCGTTCCCCCGAGGTCGACGCCGATCCGCATGGGCGCCCGGCTAGCCGCGGTCGAAGCGCAGCGCGGCGAGGACCACGAGGCCGAACAGGCAGAAGACGAGGAGGCCGGCGTGGCGACGGAGGCCGTCGAGGTAGAGCGCCGGCCCGAGCACGACGTAGTAGAAGCCGATCGCCCAGGCCACGCGGTGAGCCACGAGATCGCCCTGGGCCGCGGGCCCGGCGACGAGGACGAGGAGCGCGCCCAGGCACACTCCGGCGAGTCCGGAGTACGACCAGGCGACGCTCAGGAGATCGCCGAATCGCTCGCTCACCGCTCCCGCCGCCGTCTCCTGGCGGATCTTCGGCAGTCCGCTCGCCAGCGTGAGGAGATTCATCACGACCTGGACCGCGCCCGTGCCCGCGAGCAGCCAGCGGACGACCGCCGCGCTCATCGGCGCGCTTCCGGCGGCTCCGGCGGTACGCGAAAGCGTCCGAGGGGGCGCTCTTCCGCGCACAGCGCCTCGCACTTCGCGTCGATCGCCGCGTACTCGACGGCGTGCGCGCGCTCGAACGCCTCGAACGAGGACTCGGACTCCCACCAGTCGAGCGTGAGGAAGCGTCCCGGATCGGAGGAGTCCTGGGCGAGCGCCGACTCGACGAAGCCGGGGGCCTTGCGGAAGAGCGAGACCCAGGGGCCATCGGCTCCATAGGCGTCGGCGAACTCGGCCTCGCGGCCGGGCGCCGGTCGAAACTGCCAGACGATGAGGAGCACTGTCGGGGCCGGATTCTACTCCGGGCCGTCGCCGGTGGCGGGGCACTACAATGCGGCAAGGAAGAGACAGTGCCGAGCCGGCCCGTCGTCATCGCCGGAAGCGTCGTCCTCGCGAGCCTCGCGCTCTACGGAGCGTTCTGGCTCGGGGCGTGGGCGTTCGACGTCCGCCGCTTCACCACGCACAACAGCCGGCTGCGGCGGCTCGTCGAGCAACACCCGTCGATGGACCGCGTGACCCAAGGGCTCCAGGACGAGGGGAGCCGGCTCGTCGCCGCGCCCGCGACGGAGGACGAGCTGAAGCGGGTGGTGGCGGAACGGGGCAAGGATCG
>JBKPBQ010000413.1:0-10145 GCA_046726955.1 Acidobacteriota bacterium | reverse complement strand
GCCTGGGCGCTCCTCGGACGCGCGTACCAGTTCAACCGCCACTACGACGAGGCGGTGAACGCCTACAAGAAGGCGGTGGAGCTCGCGCCCACGAACACGAGCTATCGCACGGACCTCGGATTGTTCATGGGGATCGCCGGGCAG
This sequence comes from Acidobacteriota bacterium, assembly GCA_046726955.1. Classification (GTDB taxonomy): domain Bacteria; phylum Acidobacteriota; class Vicinamibacteria; order Fen-336; family Fen-336; genus CAVPGH01. Next base: position 10,001 of record JBKPBQ010000413.1, on the reverse strand, counting down.
TACGACGCGGGGGCGGCCGAGCTCAAGAAGGTGGTGGCCACCCCCGGCTACAAGGACGCCGCAGGATGGGTGAACCTGGGCTGGATCTACCGCAACATGAAGCCGCCCAAGACCGCAGAGTCCATCGCCGCCTACAAGAAGGCGCTCGAGATCGACCCCAAGGAGGAGCAGTCCGCGCTCGGCCTCGGCTGGGCCTACTCGTACACCAAGAGCTGGGACGAGTCGATCGCCGCTTTCAAGAAGGCGATCGAGATCGAGCCCAAGCTCGCGGGAGAGGCGGAGAACGGGATCGCCTGGGCCTACTTCTTCAAGAAGGACCTCCCCAAGGCCGAGGAGACCATGCAAAAGGCCGCGGAGGCCGGACGCAACGACACGAGGCTCAAGGAGAACATCGACCGGGTGAAGAAGGCCCTCGCCGCGGGCCAGGCCTTCTCCGAGGAGGAGATGCGCAAGGCGGAGCAGGAGCGCGAGGCGGCGCTCGAGGCCAACAAGAAGTTCGAGCAGGCGAACCAGCTCGTGCGGAGCAAGAACGCCCTCCAGCGCGTCAGCGGAATCCGCAGCCTCTGCTCCCTGGCCGGCGCCGACTGCGTGTCCACCGCGGTCTTCGTCATGCAGAACGACCCGGACTACGGCGTGCGCGAGCAGGCGGCCATCGCCGTCGGCAACCTGGGGCCCGCGGCCAAGAGCGCCATCCCCAACCTCAAGGCGTGCATGGTCCAGCCCAAGTACGAGCCCCCGGTGAGCGGCGCCACGAACGAGCAGCTCGAGGCGTCGATGAAGCAGGGCGATCTCATCCGCGCCTGCCGGGACGCGCTCGGGAAGGTCCAGAAGTAGCGGAGACTGGCTATCGGGTTTCGGCGCCGACGATCCCGATCCGCTCGGCGCCGGCGCCCTTCGCCTCGTCCATCGCCTCGACAACGCGGCCGTACGTGACGGCGCCCTGGGGGCGAACGAAGACCGTCCGGTCCGTCCTCGACGAAAGCACCTCCTGCAGCCGAGAGCCGAGCTCGCTCGCGCTCGCCAGTGGCTCGCCGTTCAGCAGGAATGCGTCGGTCTCCACGGTGATCACGAGAGGGTGTGCCGCAGCGCGACTCTCGTCGCCGGGCGGCGGGATCTGCGTGTCGATCGTCCGTCTCGCGGTCGGAGTCGCGACCATGAAGAGGATCAGCAGCACGAGCATCACGTCGATGAGGGGCGTGACGTTGATCTCCGCGCGCATCGCCTAGCGTCCCAGCGGCAGACGCGTCGCGAACGCGATCTGCTCGGCGCCGGCGGCACGGCACGCGGCGAGCACACGCGCGACCTCATCGTAGGGAAGACCCGCGTCCGCCTTCACCTGGACGTCGCGGCGGCCCTTGCTCCCGAGCTCGCGCAGAAGTGTCGTCGATAGCTCGAGCGCGTTCGCCACGCGCTCATCCCTGACGAAGACCGACGAGTCGGACGCGATCGCGACCACGAGCGTCTCGTTGTCGTGCGCCCGCGCATGCGCGGCCTCGGGCAGGTTGCGGACCGGTCCCTCGCGGAGGATCGGCGTCATGACCATGAAGATGATCAGCAGCACGATCATCACGTCGGCCATCGGCGTCACGTTGATGTCCGCAAAGCGGTTCTTGGATCCCGTCCCGATCATGGTCGCCCCCGTTCGGCGAAGCGTTCGTCCTCGAACGTTTCGACACCGGGCAGCCGCCCGGGGTTCCGTGTCTCTTCGATCAGCTCCAGACGCCGGGGATCACCCGACGGCAGTCCGGGCAGACGCCGTCGGGGATGCGGTTCTCGAGCACGCGGAAGCCGACCCGCTCCACGAGGAGGGAGTGGCAGCCCGGGCAGTACGTGTTCTCCCAGTGGCCGAGACGGCCGGGCAGATTCCCCGCGTACACGAAGCGCAGCCCCTCCGTCGTGCCGATCTCGGCCGCGCGCACGAGGGTTCGCGCGTCGGTGTTGTCGGGGTCCGTCATCTTGTAGTCCTGGTGGAAGGCCGTGACGTGCCAGGGAATGTCGGGAGAGATCGACACGAGGAAGCGGGCGATGTCGCGGAGCTCCTCGTCGGAGTCGTTGAACCCGGGGATCACGAGGGTCACGATCTCCAGCCAGAAACCCTGCTCGTGGAGGGCGCGGATCGTCCACAGCACGCGCTCGAGCGTGCCGCCGAGCTCGCGGTAGTGCTTGTCGCGAAAGCTCTTCAGGTCGACCTTGTAGAGCTTCACGTAGGGCCGGATGTAATCGAGCACCTCGGGCGTCCCATTGCCGTTCGAGACGTACGAGCAGACGAGGCCTTCCTTCATCCCTTCCTTGAAGACCGCGACCGCCCACTCGCTCGTGATGAGGGGCTCGTTGTAGGTCGACGTCAGGATCCGCGCGCCGCGGGTGAGGGCCAGGCCGACGATCTCGCGAGGAGATACGTCTTCGGGAGGCGAGACGGCCTCGGGATCGCGAAGAGCTTGTGAAGTCAACCAGTTCTGGCAGTTCGACGCGACGAACAGGCCGGCGAGGTAGCTGTGCTCCTCCTCGACCTCCATGTTGTAGACCTCGCCGTCGTAGAGGAGCGTGCGGACGGACTTCACCGGAACGAGGTAGTGCTCCGCGGTCTCCACCATCCGTCGGCGAATCCCCGGCTGCGAGTACCAGACCACCGTGTACTGGAAGGGCGCACGCTTCACCCGCCGGCCCTGGATGATCCCGAGGGGACCCATCTCGGTCGCGTACACCGAGGGCAGGTGACCCGTTCGGAGGGCGAGCCACGCCACCCCGTAAGCGAGGGCTCGCGAGACGGTCGTGGCACCGACCTTTCCGTTCTCGTACCGATGGCCGTCGCCGGCGACGTAAGCTTCGAGGAAAGCCGCCGCGATCTCAGGGCGCGCCCCCGCAATGACCGCGGGTACGCGCTTCTCCGACCCGCGGCCGCCGGCGAGGGCCTTGAACAAGAGAGCGGCCGAGCTCTTGCCCACCGTCACCCGGAGGGTCGTCTCCTGCTCGACGATGCCGGCGTCGAGGCCCAGGCACCGACGCAGCAGGACGCGCACGCGCTCCCCGAGCTCCCGCTCTCGCGGGGAGAAGCTGAAGTTCAGAACCTGCCCGTTCGGTCGCCGAGCGCTTCGCACGACGCATCCCTCGGCGCAGTAGTAGCCGAGCAGGGCCGCCAGGTCGGCGTCGAGGGGAATCGAAGCGGGAATCCCCCGTCCCCGTTCGTGTGGGAACCGCACGTGCCCGTCCTCGACGACGGGTCCGTGGGTTCGCGAGTCAAGCGCCAGCCCTCGAGCGAGCTTGCTTCTCACGTGCCGGACGTACGAGGCGCTCTTGCCGAGGGCGAGACCGATGGCGCGCGACGACTGGCCGGCGGCCGTAGCGAGGGCGACGGCCTCGCGAGCCTCCCGGGAGAAGGTCCACCGCACGCGGTGGGTCACCGTGTGGGCGGCCAGCACTTCGAAGACGTCGAGAGCGTCGCGGCTCGCCGCGGCCGGCCGTCTCGGGATCGCCAGGTAGTGCCCCACGGTGAGCTGGCGCGCCGCGATCGGTTCGATGGGCCGCGCCGGGTCGGTCGTGGCGTAGATGCGGTGGTCGGGCGTGCAACGTATCGCGGGCAGATAGAAAGGATTCACGGCCACCAGGTCGCCCCGGTAGCGGTGCCGAACCACGCCCCGAAGCGGGCGCAATTGTCCGGACGCGGCGACGACCCGGCGTCCCTCTGGGAACGCCAGCTCCGCGTCAGGTCGCCGCTCGGTCCGTGCGCACCCCGCGAACAGCTCCTCGAACGTCGTCGGACCGTCGTCGGTCACGACCACGGTGTCGCCCGTGAAGCAATATCCGCAGTGGAAGTCGCAACCGAGCATGCCGAACGAGAGCGCCGTCGATCCTGGATAGGCGTGGAAGAACGGCTTCTTCTCGACGGGGTCGAGGTGAAGCGCGCCCACGTAGCCGAACGGGACCTTGAGCGTGCCGCCCTCGTTGAAGCGCACGCGACAGATGCCGTCGCGACCGGGAGGAATGAGACAGCGGTGGCCGCAGGCGAAGCAGCGGACACGCTCGCCCGGAAGCTTCTCGTAGAGGGTTCCGTCGCGGGTCTTGCGGGCCAGGACCTGGCCCAGGGCTGATGGCGTCGTCGTGGCCATGCGCGGCCTTCCTTCTTTAATTATAGGTCCGCGCCCGCTTGACACGTCCCCACGCCCGGCCGATATTCGCTGGAGGCGAAGAAAAGGCGAATGCATGATCCGGCCGGGTGTCCCCGCTCCCAACCTCGCCCCGCGCATGGGCACAGAGGTCGTCCGCGAGCGGAACGGGGTCGTCTACCACGAGCTGCGCTCGCGGTGCCTCGTCAACCGCTGCTCGTCGCCGCGGATGCCCTTCCGCTGGACGGTGAACCCGTATCGCGGCTGCGCCATGGGCTGCCGCTACTGCTACGCGGCCTACACGCACGAGTTCATGGGAATCGCGACGCCGGAGAGCTTCCACTCCGTGATCTACGTGAAGACGGGAGCGCAGGCGGAGACCGCCCGGCAGCTCCGGTCCGTCGTGAAGAGCGGCGAGCTGATCGCCCTGGGCACGGCCACAGACCCGTACCAGCCCGGAGAGTCCGAGTACAACGTCACGCGGCGCTTCCTCGAGCAGGTGGCCGAGCACCGCGACGTCCGCCTCTCGATCACCACCAAGGGTGCGCTCGTGCTGCGCGACCTCGATCTGCTCCGTCGGATCAACGAGCGGTCGTCCGTGGGCGTGAACGTCTCGCTCATCTCGCTTCGTGAAGACCTCTTGCGCCGCCTCGAGCCGTGGGCGCCGCCCCCCGAGGTCCGCCTCGAGGTCATGCGGCGGCTCCAGGAAGCGTCGATCGAGGTCTCGCTCTCCGTCGCGCCGATCCTGCCCGCGCTCACGGACGGCGAGCCGGACCTGGACGCGCTGCTCGGACGCGCGGCGGCCGCCGGCGTCCGCCACATGTTCTGGAACATCCTCTTCCTCCGCTCGCCCACCCGCGAGAAGTACCTGCGCTGGCTCGCCGAGGAGTTTCCCCGCTACCACGAGGCCTATTCGCGCGCCTACGACGGGCGCGTGTACTTGAAGGGGTCGTATCCGGCGCGCCTCCGCGACGCGATGGACCGTCTTCGCGCGAAGCACGGCTTCGTGGTCCGCGAGTCCGCCGACAATGAGAGCGCTCGGCTGGCCTCGGCCCGACAGCTCGACCTGTGGGACGAGCCTCGGTGACTGGAGCAACGACCGGGTCCCGGTGATACCTTTGACGGGTTCCGGGACGAGTCGTTCAAATTCCCGTTCGTCCTGCTCCCGCCCGGACGGAGCGGGCTTCCGACCAGGAGGCAGCCGGTGAGCAGCGTGAAGATCGAGCGGCAGGGATCCCTGGGCGTCTTGCGCATGGACAAGGCGCGCGGCAACGCGATCGACGAGCCCTTCACGGAGGACATGCTCGCCGCGACGCGCACGCTGGCCGACGACGACACCGTCCACGCCATCCTCCTCGCCTCCGGCCACCCCAAGCTCTTCTGTCCCGGCCTCGACCTCGTGACGCTCTACCAGTACGACCGACCGTCCATGGTGCGCTTCATGGGCAAGTTCGCGGACGCCGTCCTCGCCCTCTTCTCGCTGCGCAAGCCGGTGGTGGCGGCCATCGCGGGGCACGCGGTCGCCGGCGGCTGCGTCCTCGCCCTCACCGCCGACCACCGGATCCTCCGCCGCGGATCGCAGATCGGCCTCAACGAGGTGCGCGTGGGGCTCCCCCTGCCGTGGTCCGTCGCCCTTCTCCTGAAGGCCGCCGTCCCTCCGACCTCGCTGTCGCGGGTCGCGCTCCTCGGCGAGAACTTCGCCGACGAGGAGGCGCGCGCGATGGGGATCGTGCACGAGGTGCGGGAGGCCGAGGGCTTCGAGGTGGCGTGCCTCGCGCGCGCGCAGGAGTTCGCGGAGAAGGACCGCGCCGCCGTGGGGACGACGAAGGCCTACCTCCGCGACGCCGCGCTCGCCGAGATGCGCTCGCGCGAGCAGGCGCTCCAAGCCGAGTTCCTCGACTCCTGGTTCTCGCCGGCGGGCCGCGAGAAGATCGGCCAGACGGTGGAGGCGCTCGCCAAGAAGGCCTCGTGAGCCGCACGCCCGCCCCGCTCGTCGAGGCGAGGCTGGGCTCGAAGACCTTCCGCTTCTTCCACGACCTCGCGCGCAACAACCGCACGTCGTGGATGGAAGCGAACCGCGAACGCTACCAGGAGCAGGTGATCGCGCCCCTGCGGTCGCTCCTCGCCGCCCTCACTCCCGCCGTGCTGAGCCTCGATCCCGACTTCGACACGAGCGGGAAGACGGGGGCGAACCTCTCGCGGATCAACCGGGACACCCGGTTCGCGAAGGACAAGCGGCCGTACCGCAGCCAGATGTACCTCCGCTTCTCGCGGCCGCTCGTCGCCGACGACGAGGGCGAGCTCTACGTTTGCGTGAATGCCACCGAGGTGACCGTGGGGTTCCGGATCTACGGAGGCCGGCGCGACTCGACACTCGTCCGGGTGGGGAGGACGCGAGCGACGCAGAGTCGGCCCTGGCTCCGGCGACAGAAGCGCCGCCTCGGCGGGCGCTACGACTGCTACTGGTACCGGACCGAGAAGGGGACGTGGACGAAGACGAACGGCTTCCCCGCCACGGCGGAGGACTGGGGCCGCCTGCAGGCGCTCGTCGTGCGGCGCCGCTTCTCGCCCCGCACCGCCTCCGCCGAGCGCTTCCCCAAGGACGCGATGCGCGTCTTTCGCGACGTCTTCCCGCTCTACCGCTTCACCTGCATCGCCGACTCCGCGAGCCCGCGTCGCGGTCAGTAGACCGTCCGCTTCTGGACCTCCTGCTTGGAGGCGAGGGCGAGCTTGGGGTCGACGGGCTTGCCGTCCGCGATCCGCGCCGCGACGTACTCGCCCACCGCCGGCCCGTGCTTGAAGCCGTGGCCGGAGCCGCCGCCCACGAGCCAGACGTTGGGCATCGAGGGATGTCGGTCGATCAGGAAATCGCCGTTCGAGGTGTTCTCGTACTGGCAGACCTCCGAGGCCACGATCGGCGCGTCCTTCAGCGCGGGGAACCGGCGCGCGACGAACTCGCGCGCGAGGGCCGTCGTCTCCGCCGTCACCACGCGCTCGAGGGAGTCGGGATCCACGGGCGGACCGTGGCGGTCGGGCGCGACCTTGAAGCCGCGGCCTTCGTAGTCGGGCAGCCCGTAGATCTCCTCCGCGAAGTCCACCCACACGGGCATCCGTGGCGGCGCGAAGCGTGCGTCGCCGGGAGGGATGCCGAAGTAGAAGACCTCCTGGCGGGTCGGGAAGATCCGCGCGCCCAGGAGATCGGGAAACAGCTTCGGCAGCCAGGGGCCGCCCGCGAACACGAACGTCCCCGCCGAGACCGTCTTTCCGGAAGCGGTACGGATCTCCGCGAGCTCGCGCTCCCCGGAGGGAGGGAGCACGCGCTCCTGCACGTAGGTCGCGCCGGCGGCGATTGCTCTCTCGGCGACGGCCTGGACGCCGCGGAACGCGGCGAGGAACCCGCTCTGGGGTTCGTGGATGGCCCACGTCACGGGACCCAGGTCGATCTGCGGCCAGCGCGTCTCGAGCTCTTTGCGCTCGAGCCGCTCGTGCGGAACTCCGAGCCGCTTCAGGGTCTCGAGCGTCTTCGTCGTGAGCGGGTCCTGCTCGCGCGCCATCCACAGGACGCCCGCGCGCTGGAAGTAGCCGGGCCTGCCCGCCTCGCGGAAGAGCGCCTGCCAACGCTCGAGCGACCGCATCGACCAGCGGGTGTAGATCTCCTGGTCGCCGTAGCCCATGCGGATGACGCGGGTCTGTCCGCCCGAGCTCGCCCGCGCGTTGCCGGGTCCGTAGGCGTCCACGAGGGCGACGCGGTGGCCGGCCTTCGCGAGCTCGTGGGCCGTCCAGGAGCCGAAGACTCCGGCCCCTACGACGGCGACGTCGAAGGCGGGAGCTGTCGCCACCGCCGGGGCTCGCGCGTCCGCCCGTCGGGGACGGAGCGCAGCCCCGAGCGCTCCGGCCCCTGCGGCTCGAACGAACGTCCGGCGCGTCGTCTTCATCGCGGGAGCGCCGGATCGCGCATCTGAAGTGGACGCGGGCGGAGAGCCCGTACGTGCGCGGCGGGTTCGTGAGGAAGCCGACGCGCGCACGGAGGCCGCGCTCCCGGTCCAGCGCCAGGCGCGCCTCCTCGTCCGTCAGGTTGTTGACGTAGAACGCCACGTCCCAACGGCCCTTGAGCACGCCCAGCCGGAGGTTGACGATGTCGTAGGCGGGCAGCTTCGGGTCGAACGTGAACGTGGCCTGCGTCAGCGGCCCTCCGATCGTGTGGGGGGCGAACGACAGCAGGTTCACGACGCCGGTGGACGGATCCTCGTCTCCCACCTGCGTGAAGCGCGAGCCGATGTGCTGGTAGGTGCCGGTCGCGTAGCCGCGCCACTGGCCGCTCATCTGCCACTGGTAGGTCGCGGCCGCCGCCAGAGTGAACTCGGGCACGCTGGGCAGCCGGTTCCCGTCCTTGATGCCGGAGACGACGCTCACGGTGCCGTCGGGGGCGGTGGAAGTGACGGTGGAGCGAAGCTCCGAGTTGTTGGCGCCCAGGGAGATCGCGAAGTCGAAGTTGTCGCTGGGCGTCGCCGCGAACTCGATCTCCGTCCCCACGCTGCGCGCCTTCGGCACGTTGAAGATGACGCGGGACGAGCACGACCCCGCGGTCACCGTGGCCTGCAGGTCGTGTATGTCGAGGTAGAACCCGGAGACGTTGAACGAGCCCTTGCCGCGCATGATCCGCGACTTGGCGCCGATCTCGTAGTTCCAGGACGTCTCGTCGTTCCACGTGTCGCGCCCGCCGAACGTCTGGAGGTCCGTGGGCGTGCAGAGCGGGACGTTCAGCGGGTCGTTGATGCCGCCGAGCCGGAAGCCCTTCGAGACCTGGGCGTTTAGGTTCAGGTTGGGGTTGACCTTGTAGGACACGATGAACCGGGGGGCGACACCGTTGGCGTTGGTGGTCCCGGGCTGCGACACGAGCGCCGTGCCGGTGTGGTCCTGGGCGAAGATGCCGTCGAAGATCTGTGTCTTGTCCTCGCTGAAGTGATAGTAGCGGAGGCCGCCGGTCAGGCTGAGCTCGTCGTTCACGTTGTACGTGGCCTCGCCGAACAGCGCGAACTGGTCGAGCTTGTAGCCGAGGGAGGACCAGAAGAGGCCGTCCTTGGGAGCGAGGAGGCCCGTGGTGGGGATGCCCGTCATCTCCTCGAACCCGGCGACGAGCAAGTGCTGGGCGTAGTCGCGCCGCGTGTGGCTGTAGAAGCCGCCGCCCACCCAGTTGAGGCGGGCCTTGCTGCCGGAAAGGCGGAGCTCCTGGGTCCAGACCTTCGCGGTCGTGAGGTCGTCGAGCGGAGCGTCGAGCGTATAGACGCTCTCGGGCTTGCCGATCGTGCCTCCGGTGATGCTCGCGGTGAGCGCCCCCGCGTCGCGCACGACGACGAGGTCGCGGTAGGTGTAGGACGTGATCGACGTCAGCGTCGCCCCGCCGAAGTTGTAGCTGATGTTGAGGTCGCCGAGCGCGAAGTCGTCGGTGAACGGCTCTCCGATCTGGGTAAAGAGCTTGCGGTCGCCGAGCGTCACCGCGGGCCGCGTGGTGGTGTAGGGGTTGGCGAGGATGTTGAACTCGTCGACGCGGTTCCAGCCGTCGGCCTCCGCGCGCTGGTAGACGAAGCGCGGGGTGATGAGGAGCTTGTCGCTGGGCGCCATCCGCACCGACGCCCTCACCCCCGTCCGGCTGCCCGTGTTGACGTTCTTGTCGATGCTGAGGTCGGGCTGGACCGCGTCCATGTATCCCGCGATGTGGTTGTAGTACCCGACGACGCGTGCCGCCGCCTTGTCGCCGAGAGGGGCGTTGAAGCCGAGCTTCACGTCCGCGCCCTGGCTGCCGCCGTCGATCGCATTGCCCCCGAACTCGCCGAAGACCTTCTTCGCCCCGAGCTCGGGCTGGTTGCTGATGTAGCGCACGGTGCCGGAGAGCGAGCC
>JBKPBQ010000412.1:0-8950 GCA_046726955.1 Acidobacteriota bacterium | reverse complement strand
CTGGAGTCGGTCACGCGCTACCGGCGGTTCACCCACGGGGAGGCCGTGGGCTGGGGCACGCTCGCGGCCTCGATCATCGCCCACGGCCGAGGACTCCTCGACGCCGCGTCCTTCGGGAGGATCGCGAACGCGCTCGACCGGCTGGGTCCTCGCCCGCGGGTGTCGGACCTCCCGCCCGGACCGATCCTCGACGCGCTCGCCCACGACAAGAAGAACCGCGCGGGCCGCACGGTCTTCATCCTTCCGACCGCCGTGGGCCGGGTGGAGATCCGCGACGACGTCACGCCGGAGGAAGTGAGGGGTGCGCTGCGGGCGCTGCGGGAGAGGGAGGCTAGCCCGCGGCCTGGTCGCTCATTAGGAGCATCAGCACGGCCTTCTGCACGTGCAGGCGGTTCTCGGCCTCGTCGATGACCACCGACTGCGGTCCGTCGATGACCTCGGCCGCCACTTCCTCGCCGCGATGGGCGGGCAGGCAGTGCATGAAGACCGCCTCCGGAGAGGCGGCGGCCATCATGTCCGGCGTCACCATGTAGCCCTGGAAGGCCTCGCGGCGCGCTTCGGACTCCGCTTCCTGCCCCATGGACGTCCACACGTCGGTGTAGACGACGTCGGCGCCGTCCACCGCCCCCATGGGGTCGCCGCCGATCTCCGGAGCCGGCGCGCCCAGCTTCTGGGCGTCGCGCGTCGCGCTCTTCACGATGATCGGGTTCGGCAGGTAGCCGTCGGGCGCGGCCACGCTGATCTGGAGGCCGAGCTTCACCGCTCCGAAGATCAGCTCGTGGCAGACGTTGTTGCCGTCTCCCACGTAGGCGATCTTGAGCCCGTCGAGCGTCCCCCGCCGCTCGCGCAGCGTGAAGTAGTCGGCGAGCGCCTGGCACGGATGGAGGAGGTCGGAGAGCCCGTTGATGACGGGCACCGTGCCGAACTTGGCGAGGTCCAGGAGGTCCTGGTGTGCGTAGACGCGGGCCATGATCCCGTCCACGTAGCGGGAGAGCACGCGCGCGGTGTCCGCGATCGTCTCCCCGCGCTGGAGCTGGATCGCGTCCGTGCCCAGGTAGAGCGCCTGACCCCCGAGCTCGTACATCCCGACCTCGAAGGAGACGCGCGTGCGCGTGGAGTGCTTCTGGAAGATCATGGCCAGGCTCTTGCCCTGGAGCACGCCGCCGTAGGCGGGAGGATCCGCCTTCACCGCCGCCGCGAGGTCGAATATCTCCTCGAGCTCCTCGCGCGAGTAGTCCTTGAGCGAAATCATGTGCTTCTGCTGCATGGGGTCCGGATGCCGCCGCAGCGGCTCCCGGCGCGGGATTATAGCTCGCGGCGCGCAGCCGCGCTTCGTGTATCATCCGAGCGTCATCGATGCGGCTCTCGCCGGGACGCGCTGCGGGCCTCGCCTTCCTCACCGCGGCCGTCACCCTCCTCCTGCAGATCCTCGTGCACCGCATGGTGTCCGCGAAGCTGCTCAACAACTACGCGTTCCTCGTGATCTCGCTCACCATGCTCGGCTTCGCCCTCTCCGGCGTCGTCCTGAGCTTCGCCTTGCCGCGGGTTCTCGCGAGGCTCCCCGACGTCATCGGGGCGTGCGCCGCCCTCTTCGTGCTGAGCCTGCTCTTCGCGACTCACGGCTTCTACGCCACGCACGCGCAGGCGCAGTTCGGGGTTTCCCGCCCCGAGTTCGTGGTCGCGTTCCTGAAATGGATGCCCTACGCGCTCCTCTTCGCGCTCCCCTTCACCTTCTGCGGGCTCGTGCTGGGAGCGCTCCTGTCCGCGCCCGACCTTCCCGCGCGCACGATCTACTTCTGGGACCTGCTGGGCTCGGCCACCGGCGCGTTCGCGGTGATCCCCGCGATTCGCCACCTCGGTGTCGAGACGAGCACCCTTCTCGCCTGCGCGCTGTTCCTGCTGGGCGCGGTCCTCCTCGCCCGCCCCGCTTCCCTCGCGGCGCGGGGGCTCGTCGCGGTGGCCGCCCTCGCGGTCGTGGCAGCGGCCTTCGTGAAGGACCGGGTGTTCGACTTCTACTATCCGGATGGCTCCATGCTGGCGGAGACACGCCGTCCCGGCTCCGGCGTCGTCCTCGAGCACTGGGCCTGGGACCCGGTGGCCCGCATCGAGCTGTCGCGCATCCCGGCTCCCGATCCGGACCAGATGCTCTACGGCTGCCTGGTCGGGGAGAACCGGACGTTCCTCGCGCGCTTCCGCCGGATGCTCACGCAGAACAACCACGCCTACACCTACGCGGTGGACTACGACGGCCGGCGCGAGTCGCTGGACGGTATCGGGGACACGATCTACGCGGCCGCCTATCAGGCGAGCTCGGTTCGCTCTCCGCGGGCCGCCGTCATCGGCGTGGGCGGAGGATTCGACATCCTCACCGCCCTCTACTTCGACGCCGCGCAGGTCAGGGGCATCGAGGTCAACGGGGCCACCGTCGACATCGTGACCCGTACGTTCCGCGACTACTTCACGAGCTGGGCGTCCGACCCGCGCGTACGCATCGTGGAGGGCGAGGGGCGTCACGACCTGGCCAGCACGGGCGAGCGCTTCGACGTGATCCAGCTCTCGGGTGTGGACTCCTACAGCGGCACGCCGGGAGCCGCCCACGTGTTCTCGGAGAACTACCTCTACACCGCGCAGGCGTTCGATCTCTACCTCTCGCGGCTCACCGAGAACGGCATCCTGAACATGATGCGCCTGGAGTTCTTCCCGCCTCGCGAGATGCTGCGCGCGGTCGTGACGGCGGTGGGAGCGCTGCGGCGCGCGGGGGTCGCGCGGCCGGCCGACCACGTCGTGACCGTGACCGCCACGAACGGTACCTTCACGGCCCTCCTCGTCAAGCGGACGCCGTTCACCGACGCGGAGCTCGACCGGCTCGACGGCTGGACGTCGCACAGCCGCTTCATGAAGGTGTCGGCCGCTCCCCGCCGCGACACCGGAGAGAACTACTACCGGCTCTTCCTCGCCCTCGACGATCCCGCGAAGGAGCGGGCGTTCGTGGCCGCTTATCCGTTCGACATCTCACCCACCATCGACGACCGGCCCTTCTTCTTCAAGTACTCCTTCTGGTGGCATCTCTTCCCCGCCGACCCCATGATCTGGGGAAACGTGCCGGTGATGGAGATGAGCCTGCTCCTCCTGCTCTTCGCGATCGGCCTCGCCACCCTCGTGAGCGTTTACCTGCCGCTCCGCCACTTCGCACGCCAGGGCCTGCAGACGCCGGGGGCCGGGCGATGGCTTGCGTACTTCGGCGGCACGGGGCTCGCCTATCTCGCCCTCGAGGTCGCGCTCCTGCAGAAGTTCGGCCTCTTCCTGGGCCACCCGAACTACGCCCTCTCGGTGGTCCTCGCCGCCCTCCTCTTCGCCACCGGCCTGGGCTCGCTCTTCTCCGCCGCCATCGTCCGCGCGCTAGGAGGCATCCGCTTCGTGAGCTATGCCCTCTGCGCGATCGTGCTCCTCGAGCACCTCGTCCTGATGCCGCTCCTCCCGAGGATCGGCGGAGGGCCGTTCGCGCTGCGCGCCGCGCTCGTCGCCCTCCTCGTAGCGCCCATCGGGATCCTGCTCGGCGTCTATGTCCCGACTGCCATCGACCGTCTGAAGCATGAATCGCCGGCGCTCGTGCCATGGGCGTGGGGCGTCAACGGCATCTTCTCGGTGCTCGCGCCCGTCCTCGCGATCGCCGTCTCCATGAGCCTGGGGATCTCGGCGCTCATCCTCTCAGCGCTGCCCCTCTACCTGGCCGTGGGCTGGAGCTGGCCCGCGACCTCGAGCGCCGCATGAGCCTGCGCAACGTCGCCATCATCGCCCACGTCGACCACGGAAAGACGACGCTCGTGGACGCGCTCCTGCGCCAGAGCGGCGTCTTCCGCGCCAACCAGGAAGTGCGCGAGCGGGTCATGGACTCGAACGAGCTCGAGCGCGAGCGCGGCATCACCATCCTCGCCAAGAACACGGCGGTCCACTACGGCGACACCAAGATCAACATCGTGGACACACCGGGCCACGCCGACTTCGGCGGAGAGGTGGAGCGCGCGCTCAAGATGGTGGACGGCGTCATGCTGCTCGTGGACGCCTCCGAGGGACCGCTGCCCCAGACCCGCTACGTGCTCCGGAAGGCCCTCGAGTCGCGGCTGCCCGCGGTGGTCGTGATCAACAAGATCGACCGCCCGGACGCGCGGCCCCAGGAAGTGCTGAACGAGGTCTACGACCTCTTCATCGACCTCGACGCCACCGAGGAGCAGCTCGAGTTCCCCGTTCTCTACACGAACGCCAAGCTCGGCCTCGCGCGGACGACCGCGGACGCACCCGGAGAGGACTTGCGGCCGCTCTTCGACGCGCTCCTCTCCCACATCCCCGCCCCGCCGGGATCGGACGCCGGCGTCCTCCAGCTCCTCATCGCGAACCTCGACTACAGCGACTACCTGGGGCGCCTGGGCATCGGCCGGATCTTCTCCGGGCGTGTGCGGGTGGGCGACACGGTGGCGGTGGCCAAGCGCGACGGGAGCCTCATGACCACGAAGGTCACGAAGCTCTACGTCTTCGACGGCCTGAAGCGTGTTGACGCGGACGAGGCGCCCTGCGGTGAGATCGTGGCCCTCGCCGGCTTCGAGGGGATCTCGATCGGCGAGACCGTGACATCGGCGGAGGCGCCGGCGCCGCTCCCCGCCCTCCGCATCGACGAGCCCACGATCTCCATGATCTTCTCCGTCAACACCTCGCCCTTCGCGGGCCGAGAAGGCCGCTGGGTCACGTCGCGGAACATCAAGGACCGGCTGGAGAAGGAGCTCCTGACGAACGTCTCCATCCGCACGGAGCCCACCGACTCCGCGGACTCCTTCAAGGTGCTCGGGCGCGGCGAGCTGCAGCTCGCCATCCTGATCGAGACGATGCGGCGCGAGGGCTACGAGCTCGGGATCTCGAACCCCGAGGTCATCACGCACGAGGAGGGCGGCGTGCGCAAGGAGCCGCTCGAGCTCTTCGTCCTGGACCTCCCCGAGAGCTACATGGGAGTCGTGCTCGAGAAGATGTCGATGCGCAAGGGCAAGATGACGAAGATGGTCAACCACGGCTCCGGTCGCGTGCGCCTGGAGTTCCAGGTGCCGACGCGCGGCCTCATCGGCGTGCGCACCGAGCTCATGACCGACACTCGCGGGACCGCGGTCATGAACAGCCTGCTCGAGGGCTGGGTGGAGTGGCAGGGCGACATCCCCCGCCGCACCACCGGTGTGCTCGTAGCCGACCGGGCGGGCGAGACGACCGCCTATGCCCTCTCGCACATGGAGGACCGGGGCGAGCTCTTCGTGGGCCCGGGCGTCGCCGTCTACGAAGGGATGGTCGTGGGCGAGAACGCGCGCCCCGCGGACATGGACGTGAACGTCACGAAGCAGAAGAAGCTCACGAACATGCGCGCCTCCACCGCGGACGAGGCGATCCGGCTCACCCCGCACCGGCAGCTGAACCTGGAGCAGGCGCTGGAGTTCATCGGCGACGACGAGCTCGTGGAGGTCACACCGGGAGCGATCCGGCTCCGGAAGCGAGTTCTCGCCGCGAACATACGGCCGAAGCGGCGGTCGGAGACGCAGTAGCCGACGTTTGGACGCCTAGGATTCGGCGTCGGGCTCCGTCTCTCGCAGCCGCCGGTTCAGCGTGGCCAGGCTGATGCCCAGGCGGGCGGCGGCCGACGCGCGATTTCCATCCGTCTCGCGCAGGGCGAGGGCGATCGCCTCCTCCTCGGCCCGGGCCGACGCGCGCTTCGTGACCTCGGCGAGCGGCCCCGAGAGGTCGATGACGTCCGCGAGCGCGGGCCCGCCTCCCGTGTCGTCGGTAAGCCGCAGGTGTATGGGCTCGATCGCGGTGCCGTCGCAGAGGATGGCCGAGCGCTCGAGCGCGTTCTGGAGCTCGCGGACGTTGCCGGGCCAGGAGTGGTCGAGGAGCGCGCGCTTGGCGGCGTCGGAGAGGCGCAGGCCCTTCCTCCCCATCTCGCGGGCGTAGCGCTGGAGGAAGGCCTCGGCGAGGGGGACGATGTCCCCGCGCCGGCGGCGCAGCGGCGGGATCTCCACCGGAAAGACCGAGAGGCGGAAGAACAGGTCCTCGCGGAACTCCTTGGCCGCGACCTGCGCCTTGAGGTCGCGGTTCGTGGCCGCCACCACGCGCACGTCCACCGAGAGCGTGTGGACGCCCCCCACCCGCTCGAACTGCTTCTCCTGCACGAGGCGCAGGATCTTCCCCTGGAGAGGGAGCGGCAGGTCGCCGATCTCGTCGAGGAAGAGCGTGCCCCGGTGGGCGAGCTCCGCCTTGCCGACCTTTCGTCCGCTCGCGCCGGTGAACGCGCCCTTCTCGTGGCCGAAGAGCTCGTTCTCCAGCAGGGCCTCCGGGATCGCCGCGCAGTTGATGGCGACGAACGGGCCCTTCGCGCGCGCCGAGAGCTGGTGGAGCGCGCGGCTCATCAGCTCCTTGCCGGTGCCGCTCTCGCCGAGGATGAGCACCGTCGCGTCCGTGGCCGCCGCCCGCTGCAGCGCGAGCATCGTCTCCTTGAGCGCGGGATCCTCGCCCAGCACCTTCGGAAGCCCGAACCGCCGCTGGTAGTCCTCCTTCAAGAGCACGAGCTCGGTCTTGGCCCGGCGCTGGTCGATCACCCGGTCGAGAAGGAGCAGCAGGTGATCCGTGTCCACTGGCTTCGTGAGGAAGTCGGCCGCCCCCTCTTTCATCGCCTTCACCGCGTCCTCGACGGTGCCGAAGGCGGTCATCACGAGAACGGGCACCTCCCGGTCCGCCTCGAGAGCCGCCTGCAGGACCTCGAAGCCGGTGCCCGCGGGAAGCTTCAGGTCAGTGAGGACGACGAGGTAGCGCGCTCCCTGGAGGCGCTTGCGCGCGTCGTAGGCGTCGGCCGCCTCCTCGACGCTGTAGCCGCGGGTTTCGAGCGTCTTCCGCAGCATGGCCCGCAGCGATTCCTTGTCTTCGACGACCAGGATGTCAGCCAAGGCGGAGAGAGCTCTCTCTCGTCGTCAGGGCTCGCGCAGCCACCCGGGAGGGACGTTGTTGCGACGGGCCTCGTCTTCGAGGTCCTGGAGAGCCTTCTGCGCCTCCGCGAGGTTGAGCCGCGCCCGTTCGAGGGCCGAGCGGGCCTCGGCCTTCTGCGCCTCGATGGTCTGGAGCCGGTTGGGGTCTCCCGTGCTCGTGACGTCGCGGTCGAGCATGAGCGCGTTCAGACGATCCTGGGTCTCCTGGATCGACTTCTCGGCGTTGTGAATCGCATCGCGGTGGTCGCGCGCGCGCGTGCGCCAGATCGTCTCGTCGCCCGTGCTCACGGAGGGAGGAGCAGGGGCTGCCGGGGCCGAACCGCCCTCGGGGACCGGCGTCCGAGGCCGGCGTGGAGAACCGCCCTCTCCCCCTATGTTCGTCCCGCCCGGGGGTGCCGGAGCGTTCGGATCGTTCTCCTTGGCCTTGTCCTTGTCCTGGGCCGCCGGCTTGTTCGGGTCCTTGAGATCGTCGTCGGTGTAGGACGGCGCGGGTTTCTCCTTCCCACGCTTGTCCCGCTTGGCCTTCTCGCGCGCCGCCGCTTCGCCGAGAGACTGCGCGTGCACCGCCGGCCCCAGCAGCAGGAAGCTCACGGCGAGCCCCCAGGCCCAACCCGCCCGGCCGCTCACGACGAGGAGCTGGCGGCCCGGCGCTCGAGGATCCGCGCGCGCTCGGCGAGCTCAGCCGCCTCCGGCGAGTCCGGCGCGAGCCGCACGCACTCGCGATAGGCGGCGGCCGCCTCGCCATTATTACCCGCACGCTCGAGGATGCTGCCCAGGCTGCGCTGCAGGACCGCGCTCTGAGGAGCACGCTCGACGCCCTCCCGCAGGACCGCCACTGCCTCTTGCCCCTTCTGCTCATTCCAGAGGAGCTCGGCGAGCCGGCTGCGCGCGATGGGCGCGTCCTTCACGTAGTCCACGACGTGGCGGTAGAGCGCGGCCGCGGACGCGGGGTCGCCCGCCTGCTCGAGCTGGTAGGCGAGCTCCTGCTGGAGGGCGGGCGTGCTGCCTCCCCCTTCCGCGACCTGGCGGAGCACCGCCCGCGCGCTCTCGGGCTTGCCGGCGCTCGTGAGCAGCGCCGCGTAGTCGCGGGCCAGCTTGGGATCGTTGGGGGCGATCGCCACCGCCCGTGCGAAGCTCGCCTCGGCCTGGTCGGCGCGGCCCGCCGCCTGCTGCGCCCTCGCGAGCTCCGTCCAGTAGAGCGACGAGCGCGGGGCGATCTGCGCCGCGGCCGTGAGCTCGGCGATGGCCTGATCGCGCTGGCCCGACGCGAGGAGAGCGCGCGCGTAGGCGAAACGGAAGTTGTCGTCCTGGGGATCGGCCTCCACGGCGGCCGCGAGCAGCGGAAGAGCGGCCGCGACGTCGCCCTGGGCCAGGAGCTGGCGGCCCTGCTCGAACGCGGAAACTCCCTTGCGCGCGGGCGCCGCGGGCGCCCCGGACGGGGGAGTTTCGCGAGGCCTCGCGAACGACCAGAGGCTGGGTTCGGGGGGTGCGGCCGGCCCGCGGCGAAGCACGACGAAGGCGGCGATGCTCGCGGCGAAGACCGCGGCCGTGACCAGCCAGGTGCGACCCGAGAACCCGACGTCGTGCAGCTGGGCTTCCTGGACCTCCTCGTCCGGAGGAGGCGGCTCGTCCAGGAACTCGTCGAAGTCCTGGTCGACGAGGGTATCCGCCAGCTCCAACGACTCGTTGCAGCGCGGGCAGATCTCCCAGCCCGGCTTGACGCGGCTTCCACAATGCGGACAAGTCGTTGTGGTACCTCGGGTCATGTAATACCTCAGGCTGAGGTTACACCTGGGAGTTTCGAAGTCAACCCCGAAAAACGTGTCGGGACGACTCGGCTCCCGCCTGGAACGAGCGAGGCGGCCGGCGCATACTTGAGTGCAGGATGACGGAAAAAGAAGACAGGGAAGGCGCGGTCGTTCTCCCCCGCCGGACCGTGC
>JBKPBQ010000411.1:0-4858 GCA_046726955.1 Acidobacteriota bacterium | reverse complement strand
CGGATCTCCAGGCGGTGGGCCTCGGTGGCGCGCTGCGCGAAGAGCCGGGCGGACTGCGTCTCCAGGGCCTCGCGCACCTCGTAGAGCTCGCGGACGTCCTTCTCCGTCGGGACGCGCACCCTCGTGCCCGCGCGGGCGCGGGTCTCCACGAGGCCGTCGCCTTCCAGGCGCTGCAGCGCCTCGGTGACGGGGACGACGCTCATCCGCAGCTCGCGGGCGAGCCGGCGGCGCGACAGCGGGGTTCCGGGCCGGAGCTGCCCGCGCAGGATCTCCTCGCGAAGGGCGAGGTAGGCGCGATCGGCGAGGCTCACGGATCCCATCGCGGCGCCTCGTTCGTTTCGGGCAATTCGGCGCAAAGCGTGGCAGGGGACCGGGGTGAAGTCAACCAGACGGAAGAGGCGCCTTGACGCGGGGATCCCCTTCGGACAGGATAGCGAAGAAAAAGCGAAGCAAGGCTCTCCCGATGTACGTCGAGCTCCACGCCTCTTCCGCCTTCTCCTTCCTGCGCGCCTCCTCCCTTCCGGAGGACCTCGTGGCCCGGGCGGCGGCACTTGGCTACCCGGCCCTCGCTCTCCTCGACCGGGACGGGGTCTCGGGGGCCCCGCGCTTCTTCAAGGCGGCCCAGGCCGCGGGGATCCGGCCTCTCGTGGGCGCCGAGCTGACGCTCGCCAGCGGAGGCTGCCTGCCCGTGCTCGTGGAGAGCCAGCGCGGCTACCAGAGCCTCTGCCGGCTCATTACGCGCATGAAGGCGGGAGTGAAGAAGGGAGAAGGCAAGCTGCCGGTGGAGTGGCTGCCGGGCAGCGTGGAAGGGCTCGTCGCCCTCCCCGGAGTCGAGACCCTGGGACGCCCGCCCGACAGCGACCGCCTGGCCCGGATCCTCCAGGCTTTCGGAACGGCGAGCGTCTTCCTGGACGTCCAGCGGCACCGGCGGCGCGAGCAGGAGGCGGCGAACCAGACTCTCCTCGACATGGCGGACGCGCTGGGCCTCCGGGCCGTCGCCACGAACGGCGTGCGCCACGCGGTCTCGCGCGGCCGCCCCCTCCTCGACGTGCTCACCTGCATCCGCGAGAAGCGGACGCTCGCCACCGCGGGGCGGCTCCTGAGCGAGAACGCGGAGCGGTACCTGAAGCTCCCGAAGGCGATGGAGGCGCTCTTCGCCGACCGTCCCGACCTCCTCCGCAACACGGAAGCGCTCGCGGAGCGGCTGGAGTTCACGTTGAAGGACCTCGGCTACCGCTTCCCGGACTACCCGGTGCCGCGGGGGGAGACGCTGCAGAGTCACCTCTGCCGCATGACGGAGGCGGGGGCGCGCGAGCGCTACCGCCCGTTCACCGAGAAGGCCCGCGCGCAGATCGAGCGCGAGCTGCGGCTCATCGAGAAGCTGGAGCTCGCCGGCTACTTCCTGATCGTCTGGGACATCGTGAACTTCTGCCGGCGCGAGGGGATCCTCGTGCAGGGCCGCGGCTCCGCCGCCAACAGCGCCGTCTGCTACAGCCTGGGCATCACCGCGGTGGACCCGGTGAGGATGGAGCTGCTCTTCGAGCGCTTCCTCTCCGAGGAGCGCGGGGAGTGGCCGGACATCGACCTCGACCTGCCGAGCGGCGACCGCCGCGAGCGCGTGATCCAGCACGTCTACGAGCGCTACGGGGCAGCGGGGGCGGCCATGACCGCCAACGTCATCACCTACCGCGACCGCAGCGCCTCTCGCGAGATCGGCAAGGTGCTCGGGATCCCGCAGGAGGAGATCGACCGCCTCGCCCGCTTCATGCGGCGGTTCGAGTACCAGGACCCCACGGACACGCTGGAGAAGCGGCTGAAGCGCGCCGGTGTCGACGACCAGGAGCACCGCTTCCGCATCTTCGCCCGCCTCTTCGACGAGATCCAGGACCTGCCGCGCCACCTCGGCCAGCACTCGGGAGGGATGGTGATCGCGCAGGGCCGGCTCGACCACGTGGTTCCGCTCGAGCCGGCGACGATGCCGGGCCGGGTGGTGATCCAGTGGGACAAGGACGACTGCGCCGACCTCGGGATCATCAAGGTGGACCTCCTGGGCCTGGGCATGCTGTCGGCGCTGCAGGACTGCCTCGGCCTCCTCCGCGACACCGGAGTAGAGGTCGACCTCGCGCACCTTCCCGCCGACGACCCGAAGGTCTACGCGATGCTGCAGCAGGCGGACACGGTCGGGCTCTTCCAGGTGGAGAGCCGCGCGCAGATGGCGACGCTGCCGCGCATGAAGCCCGACCACTTCTACGACCTCGTGGTGGAGGTGGCGATCATCCGGCCCGGGCCGATCGTGGGGAAGATGGTGAATCCCTACCTGAACCGACGGACGGGCCGCGAGCCCGTCGCCTACATCCACCCCTCGCTCGAGCCGATCCTGAAGCGGACGCTCGGCGTGCCTCTGTTCCAGGAGCAGCTCCTGCGCATCGCCATGACCGTGGCCGGCTTCACCGGAGGCGAGGCGGAGGAGCTGCGGCGGGCCATGGGCTTCAAGCGCTCGATGCAGCGGATGTCGGCGATCGAGGGACGGCTGCGCGAAGGGATGAAGCAGCGCGGCATCACGGGCCCGGCCGCGGAGGACGTGGTGCGATCGATCACGAGCTTCGCCCTCTACGGCTTTCCGGAGTCGCACGCGGCGAGCTTCGCCCTCATCGCCTACGCCAGCGCCTGGCTGAAGCGCCACCACCCGGCGGCGTTCGTCTGCGCGCTCCTCAACAACCAGCCCATGGGCTTCTACCACCCGTTCACGCTCGTGAAGGACGCGCAGCGGCACGGCGTCCGGTTCCGCACCGCGGACGTCACGCGGAGCGGCGCTCTCTGCACGATCGAGGAAGGCGAGGTGCGGCTGGGGCTCGGCTACGTCCGCGGCCTGCGCGAGGACGCGGCGAAGCGGATCGAGGAGGCGCGCCGCCAGGCGCCCTTCGCCTCGCTCCAGGACTTCGTGGACCGCACGGGGCTGAAGCGCGACGAGCAGCGGATGCTCGCCGAGGTGGGGGCCTTGAACGCCTTCGGCCTCACGCGGCGGAGCGCGCTCTGGCAGGTGGAGAGGGCCGGGCGTCCGCGCGGTCCGCTCTTCCGGGGGATCTCGGATCCCGAGGAAGCCTCGCCGCTGCCGGACATGACGCTCTCCGAGAGGCTGGGGACCGACCTGCGGGGAACGAGCCTGACCGTGGGTCCGCACCCGCTCGCGCTCTTCCGCGACGTCCTGCGAGCGAGGGGAGTGCGACGGGCCGCCGACCTTCCCGGCCTTCCCGACGGAGCCTGGGTGCGGGTGGCGGGGTCGGTGATCTGCCGGCAGCGGCCGGGGACGGCCAAGGGCTTCATGTTCCTGACCCTGGAGGACGAGACGGGCCTCGTGAACGTGATCGTGCGCCCCGACCTCTTCGAGCGCGACCAGAAGGTCCTCGTCTCCCCGAACGTGCTCGAGATCGACGGGGTCATGCAGACGACCGACGGCATCTCGGTGCGCGCGCTGCAGGCGCGCTCCGCGGAGATCGGTGAATTCCCGATCGAATCGCGTGACTTCCACTGAACGGCCGGGGACGTTAGGCTAGCCGCGATGCCACCCCCTGCGCTGGCCTACCTGGCCGGCGGGCGCCTCCACGTCAAGCAGGGGGAGACACCCGCCCGCGCCTTCGACAGCGCCTTCGGCCAGCAGGTCCGCGATCGCCACGCGGAGATCCAGCGGAAGCACGCCTGGAAGTCCGAAGGCCGGGGCGCGCGCTTCATGTCGGGCCTGCTCTGGGGAATGCCCGAGCGGCCGGACGGACTCCGCGTCGCCATCACGAGCCTCACTCCGGGAACGCGGCCCGGCGAGGTGCTCTACACGCTCGACACGGAGGGCCGCACGGCCCTGTGCCTCCTCGCCGTGGAGGACGGCTCCGAGCGGCGGCTACTCCACGGCTCGGAGGTGCGCATCCGCGACGTCCGCGCCGTGCCCGGGCGCCCGCAGATCGCCTGCTCCGTGCTGCACGGCGACGGCCGGGCGAGCCTCGCCCTCATGGACCAGGACGGCCGCGACCTGCGCGAGGTGACGGAGGGCGACGCGCACGACCGCTTCCCATCCTGGGCGCCGGGACCGGGAGCGCGGCTCGTCTACCAGTCCGCGAGCGTCGGACGCGACGGTGCCGGGCGGCTCGCGGCCTTCGGAGCGAGCGAGGTGCACCTCCTCGACCTCGAGAGCGGCACGCTCGAGACGCTCGCCACCGACGCCGGCCACGATTTCCTCTGTCCGCGGATGGACACGCAAGGCGACCTCTACTGTGTCCGGCGGCCGCGCCCCAAGACCGGCGCGTCCTTCGGGACCGTGCTGCTCGACATCGTGCTCATTCCCGCGCGGCTGCTCTTCGCGGTCTTCCAGTACCTGAATTTCTTCAGCGCCCGCTACACGGGCAAGCCGCTCACCACAGCGGGAGCTCGGCAGAAGGCTGCGACCGACGTCCGACAGATGATGGTGTGGTCGAACCTGCTGGAAGCGGAGCAGGGAGGCCCCGACGAGCCGCAGCCCGCCGTCCCGAAGAGCTGGCAGCTCGTGCGGATACGGAAAGGGGGACGCCGGGAGACGCTGGCGGAAGGCGTCGCCGCGTTCGACCTCGCCGACGACGGCTCGATCCTCTACTCGACCGGATCGGCCGTTCACTGCGTGGGCCCGGACGGCCGCCACCAGCACCTGCTGGGCGGAGAGCAGGTGGAAGCGCTCGTCGCTCTCTGAGCGACCTACTGGACCCTCAGGACCTTGACCGTCGGCGGCAGCGGCGTTCCCGCGGCGACGTAGCCGATGCCACCGGGGTGGGCCGCGACGTACCCGATCACGTCTTCGTCGGCTTCCTTGATGCGAGGCGGCCAGAGGCCCTTGGCC
>JBKPBQ010000410.1:0-13179 GCA_046726955.1 Acidobacteriota bacterium | reverse complement strand
CTCCTGCAGGGTGGCGACGCGGCTCGCCACGTCCGGCCGCCCCGGCTCGATCGTCTCGATGCGCTCGAGCACCTCGAGCGCGCGGTCCGGATGGCCGTCGCGCACGCTCTCGTCGGCGAGGCCGAGGAGCAGCGGGATCGCCTCCTTGGCCCGGCGCGCCAGCACGAGGAGCGCGGCGAACTGGAGGCGCTGGCTGGCGTCGGGAAGCTTGCGCGCGAAGCTCGCGCGGAGCGCTTCCACGGCCTGGCCGTACTGGCGGCGAGCAACGAGACGGGCGACGTCCGTCGGCGTCTTCGCCTTGTTCAGCCAGTCGAGTCCCATCGCCCGGCTCTTGCGCTATCAAGCGCCGTGCCCGGGCTATGGGCTCGTATCTTCTAGACAGGTAATAAGTTGACTGTCACGGCAACCGCCCCGTGTGGCCGTTTTCCGGCCAGCGGCTTCAGTCCCGCCGCGCGCTCGCCATGAAGGGAGTGTTGCGAACTATTGCGACCTCGCCAGAAGCATCGACCGCGATGAGACCGGCGTAGCTTCCAATCCCTTCGATCTCGGCGAGCGTCGCCGACGCGGCCTCGCGAAGCGGCCGTCCGGCAGCCACCAGGTCCGCCAGCCGCTTGGCCGACGCGAGCACGAGGATCCGCTCGCCCACACCGGTCATCGAGACCGCTACGCGGGGCGTGCAGTACGTCCCGGCCCCGATGATCGCGGAGTCGCCGGTGCGCCCGGGGAAGCACTGGCCCGTTCCGCCGGTGGAGGTTCCCGCGGCGAGGCCACCCTTCGCGTCGAGCGCCACGCAGCCGACCGTGCCCAGACGCGGGTTCTCGCGCTTCCACGACGCGGCCAGGGCCGGATAGTCGAGTCGGCGGGACGCCTCGTCCAGGTGCTCCTGCCAGTAGGCGATCTTGGCCGGTGTGGCCACAACCGCGACCTCGTGTCCCAGCCGCAGGGCGAGCTTCTCCGCCTCGGGCCCGGAGAGCATCACGTGCGCGTCCTGGTCGAGGAGGTATCTGGCGAGCCGGATCGGGTGGCGCAGGCCCGGCACCTGGGCGAGGGCGCCGGCGCGACCGTCGCTCGACATGAGACTCGCGTCCATGCGCGCGACCCCGTCGGCCTGGAGGTAGCTACCCGTGCCTGCGTTCAGCAGCGGCTCGTCCTCGAGCGCCTTGACGCCCTCCTCGACCGCGTCCAGCGCGCCGCCGCCGTCCCGTAGCGCCTTCCACGCCGCTTCCGCGGCCCGCTCCACCGCGGCCTGCCGCGCACCCTCCTCGCCCGCGGGAGGCGTTCCGCATCCGCCGTGCACGACGATCGTCGGGCGCATTGCGTGTAAGGTAGCACGCGCATGAGGCGGGTCCTGTCGCTCGCGCTCGTCGTTCCGGCCCTGCTCGCCTCCCGGGCGGCGCGCCCCGAGGAGCGGCTGGTGCTCCTGGGCGGCGGCGACCATCCGCGAGAAGCGATGCATCGTTTCGTCGAATGGGCGAAGGGCTCTGGCGGCCGAGTGCTCGTCATCCCCTGGGCGAGCGAGGACCCCAGGGCCTCGGCCGAGGAGGTCGTCAAGGAGGTGCTGGACCTCGGCGCTGCCGCTGCCGAATCGGCGCCGCTCGCGCCCCTGGAGCCGAAGGCACGCGCCCGGCTGCTCGCGCAGATCGAGGCGGCGACCGGGGTCTTCTTCACCGGAGGCGACCAGAACCTCATCATGGACGTGCTGGAGGACGAGCCCTTGCTGCTCGCGCTCCGGGCGCGGTTCCACGCGGGCGTGGTCTTCGGCGGGACGAGCGCGGGGACCGCCATCATGTCCGAGCGCATGATCACGGGGAACGGCGACTTCACTGTGATCGACGGGACGAAGGTGGAGACGCGGCCAGGCCTGGGCCTCCTTCCGAAGCAGGTGATCGTGGACCAGCACTTCGTGATGCAGCAGCGCGAGAACCGGCTCTTCGGCCTCGTGCTCCTCCACCCCGACGAACGCGGCCTCGGGATCGACGAGGGTGCCGCCCTCCTGGTGCGCGACGGACGGGAAGGGGAGGTGATGGGGCGGGGCGGGGTGATGGTGGTGGACGCCGGACGAGAGCCCGACTCGCTCGTGGTGACGCTCGTACGGCCAGGACGTCGCTTCGAGGTGGCTCCGCCGCGTCCGCCGCGCTGACGGTCCACGCGAACGCCGGCCTATAATCGCCGAGAGATCGCCGCTACTTGTATCACCTCTATAGCTTTTGCCTCGCGCTCGGCTTCGTCCTCGCCCTGCCCTGGTTCCTCTGGAAAGGCCGCGCCACCGGCAAGTACTTCCGCACGTTCCGCGAGCGCATGGGCCGCCTTCCCGTGTACCTGAACGTCGACGGCGACCGCTCGATCTGGGTCCACGCCGTCTCCGTGGGCGAGGTGAACGCGATCCGTCCGCTCATCCCCGCGCTCAAGGAGCGCTTCCCGCGGCACCGCGTCTTTCTCTCCACGACCACCATGACCGGCAACGCGGTCGCCCAGAAGAGCGTGCGCGACGTGGACGGCCTCTTCTACGCTCCCTTCGACCTGCCCGGCCCCGTTCGCAAGGCCCTCGCCACGCTGAACCCCGCGCTCCTCCTGCTCGTGGAGACCGAGATCTGGCCGAACCTGATCCACGAGGCGCACGCGCGCGGCACGCGCGTCGCCCTCGTCAACGGACGCATCTCGCCGCGCTCCTTCTCGCGCTACCGGCTCGTCAAGCGCTGGCTCTCGCGCGTCCTCGCCGAGGTGGACCTCTTCCTGATGCAGGGCGAGCCCCACGCCGAGCGGATCCGCGAGATGGGCGCTCCACCCGAGCGCGTCGAGGTCACGGGGAACCTGAAGTTCGACGCCGCGCAGACCGGCCGCGCTCCCTTCAGCCTCGCCCGCATCATCACTACCGGTCTCAGGCGCCGGCCGCTGTGGGTCGCGGGCTCGACGGTGACCGGCGAGGACCAGCTGGTGCTCCACGCCTTCCACAAGGTGCGCGAGCGCGTGCCGGAGGCGATGCTCGTCATCGCGCCGCGCCACCCCGAGCGCTTTCCCGAGGTGCCCGCGCTCGTGGAGGCGGCGGGGTTCCGCTCCCGGCGCCGCTCCGAGCTGGACCGCC
This sequence comes from Acidobacteriota bacterium, assembly GCA_046726955.1. Taxonomy (GTDB): domain Bacteria; phylum Acidobacteriota; class Vicinamibacteria; order Fen-336; family Fen-336; genus CAVPGH01. The sequence continues at coordinate 10,097 of JBKPBQ010000410.1, read as the reverse complement.
AGGCATGGGCGCCCGGCGACGTGGTCGTCCTGGACACGCTCGGCGAGCTCGCGCAGGTCTACCTCTTCGCCACCGTCGTGTTCGTGGGCGGCAGCCTCGTTCCCTCCGGCGGGCACAACATCCTGGAGCCTGCGGGGGCGGGGAAGCCCGTCATCGTCGGGCCCCACATGGAGAACTTCCGGGAGATCGAGCGGAAGTTCCTCGACGAGGAAGCGCTCGTGCAGGTGGCGGACGCCGACGCGCTCGGACGCGCTGTGGCGGACCTGCTCACGGACGAGCCGCGGCGCAAGGCCCTCGGGGCGAAGGCGCGGGAGCTCGTGGAGAGAAACCGTGGCGCTCTCATGGGCACGCTCGACCGGCTGCACGGCCTGGGCGCGTGAGGGGCCTGCTGGCTTCTCTGTTCGGCGCCGGGGCCGCCCTGCGGGAGGCCGCATACCGGCGCGGCGTGCTGCCGCGCGCGCATCTTGCCGGTCCCGTGATCAGCGTGGGGAACCTGAGCGTGGGCGGAAGCGGCAAGACGCCGGTCGTCGCCCGCGTCGCCTCGATCCTGCGCGACGACGGCCTGCCCGTGGCCGTCCTCAGCCGCGGCTACGGCGGACGGTTCCGCGGCGACGCGCTCGTCGTGGGCGACGGAGCCTCCGTCCTCGCCTCGGCCGAGGAGGCGGGCGACGAGCCGGTCATGCTGGCGCGCGCGCTGACGGGAGTCGTGGTGGCCGTCGGGCGGCGGCGGGACGAAGTGGGACGGGCCGTGGAAGCGCGCTTCGGTCGGCGCATACACGTGCTCGACGACGGCTTCCAGCACCTGCGGCTCGCGCGCGACCTCGACCTCGTCTGCCTGGACGTGCACGACCTCGCGGATCGACCGCTCCCCGCGGGCCGGCTGCGCGAGCGTCCCGCAGCGCTCGCCCGCGCCGATCTGGTCCTCCTGACTCGCGTGGAGTCGGCCGGCGAGCAGCACCTGAAGGCGCTCGAGGAGCGGATCGGACGCGACCGGACGTTCCGCGTGCGGCGGCAGGTGCTCGGCTTTCGCGCGCTCGACGGGTCGGCCGCCGCGGTCCCCGCGAGCGCCTTCCTCGTGGCCGGGATCGCCCGGCCCGAGCGCTTGCGCGAGGACACGGCGACGCTCGCTCCCGTGGCGGGCGCGCTCTTCTTCCGCGACCACCACCGCTATCGGCCCGAGGACGTGCGCCAGGCGGAAGAGCGGGCGCGGGCCGCGGGGGCGACGACGCTCGTCACCACGGCCAAGGACGCGGTGCGCTTTCCCGCGGAGGCGGCGAGGCTGCCCGTCCTCGTCCTCGCCGTGGCCGCGGCGATCGAGGACGAGGAGCGGCTGCGCGCGCGACTCCTCGCGGTGGCCCGGAAGGCGGCGTGAGCACCGCCCTCGACCGCGCGGTAGCCACCCTCGCCGCGGGTGTGCGGCTCCTGCCTCGTCGCGCCGCGCTCGCCGTCGGTCGCGGCCTCGGCCGCTTCTGGGGCGACGCCGACCGCCGGCACCACGCGATCGCCGCCGACCATCTCCGGCGCGCGTTCCCCGACTGGCCGGAGTCGCGCGTGCTGCGCACCGCCTCCGAGTGCTACGGCCACTTCGGGGCGGGGCTCATCGACATCCTCTGGCTCCACGGCCGGCCGCGGGAGGAGGTGCTGCGCCTCGTGGACGTGGACGGCCGCGAGCACGTGGAGAGGGCGATGGCCGCGGGCAAGGGGGCGATCATGGCCACCTGCCACATCGGCAACTGGGAGGTCCACGGCCTGACGCACGGCTGGATCTTCGGGCCGATCGGCGTCGTGGCCCGCCCGATCGACGACCCCGGCCTCGACGCGCGACTCGTGGCCTTCCGCTCGTCCGGCGGGAACACGGTCATCTACAAGCAGCGCGCACTCGTGCAGGTCCTGAAGATGCTCCGCGCCGGGAAGGGCGTCGCGATCCTCCTCGACCAGAACGTCGCCGCGGACGACGGGATCTTCGTGGATTTCTTCGGGCGGCCCGCGGCCACCACCACCGTGGCGGCGGCGCTCGCCGCCAAGACGGGGTGCGCTCTCGTTCCCTGCGGCACACGGCTCGGGGCCGACGGCCGCTACCGCTTGTTCTACGAGCCGCCCATCTTCTGGGAGGCGGACGAAAACCGCGACCAGGAGATCTTCCGGATCACGCAGAAGCTCGCGCTGCGCGTCGAGCAGTGGGTGCGCGAGTCGCCGGAGCAATGGCTCTGGATGCACCGGCGCTGGAAGACGCAGCCGCCCGAAGGCGTGCCCGCGCAGCCCTTGTTCGCGGAACCAGCGCCCGCCCCGCGATGACGCGCTCTCCGGAACGCATCGTGGTGCGCGCGCCCAATTGGGTGGGGGACGTCGTGCTGTCGCTGCCCGCGGTCCGCGACCTGCGTCGGAACTTTCCGCGGGCCCGTCTGACCATCCTGGCGCGGCCCTGGGTGGCCGACCTCTATCGGCCGGTTACCGAGGTCGACGAGGTCCGGGAAAGCCGCGGGTTCGGCAAGGACGTGGACGGCCTTCGGGGCGGCTTCGACCTGGGCGTGCTGCTGCCCAACTCGTTCGGGACCGCACTCGCTCTCTGGCGGGCGGATGTCCCCGAACGATGGGGCTACGCGACCGACGGCCGCGCACCGCTCCTGACGCGCGCCGTACCCGTGAGCGGCGACGTCCGGGGCCGAAGCCAGGTGTACTACTATCGCTGGATGCTCGCCGGCCTGGGATTGCACGTGTCGGGCGCGCCCGACGCGTCCCTGCGGTGCCCGGAGGAGTGGTCGCGCCGCGCCGCGGAAAAGCTCGGGGACGACGGCTCCTGGGTGGGCCTGAATCCCGGAGCGTTCTACGGGACGGCCAAGCGCTGGCTTCCCGAGCGCTACGCGGCCGTCGCCGACCGCGTGGCGAGGCGGACAGGGGCCAAGGTCGCGATCGTGGGCGGCCCCGCGGAGCGTTCCCTCGGGGAAGCCGTGGCGCGGATGATGCGCACGAAGGCGCGCCTGCTCACCGGCGAGACGACGCTCGGCGAGCTCGTCGGGGTGCTGTCCCGCCTGCGCTTGCTCCTCACGAACGACTCCGGACCGATGCACCTCGCCTCCGCGCTCGGCGTCGGGGTCGTCGCGGTCTTCGGCTCGACCGATTGGCGCGAGACCTCGCCCGCCGCGGGCCGATACCGGCTCGTCCGCGAGGCCGTGTACTGCTCGCCGTGCCTGCTCCGCGAGTGCCCGATCGACCACCGCTGCATGCGTCGCGTGAGCGTCGAGCGGGTGGCGGGGGCGGCGCTGGAGATGCTGGCGTGAGGCCGGCGATCTTCATGGACCGCGACGGCACGCTGTCGCACGAGGTCGGCTACGTCAACCACGTCTCGCGCTTCCGGCTGTTCCCGTGGTCGGTGGAGGCGGTGAAGCTCGCCAACCGTGCGGGCTGGCTGGCCGTCGTGGTCACGAACCAGGCGGGAGTGGCCCGGGGCTACTTCCCTGAATCCGTGATCCACGAGGTTCACGGTGCGCTGGGCCGAGCGATGGCCGAAGGAGGTGCGCGGCTCGACGCCGTCTACTTCTGCCCGCACCACCCGTCCGTAGGGGAGCCGCCCTACCGCCAGGATTGCGATTGCCGCAAGCCGCGACCCGGGCTGCTGAAGCGCGCGGAGAAGGAGCTGGGAGCCGACCTCTCGCGGTCGTGGGTGGTGGGCGATCGCGAAGGGGACCTGAAGCTCGCCTGGAAGGTCGGCGCACGGGGAGCACTCGTCAAGAGCGGCTACGGGCTCGGCGAGTGGACGCACCTCGCCCCGGGCTGGTCGCGGCCGCCCGACCTCGTCGCCGAGCACCTGCTCGAGGCCGTGGAGTGCATCGTGTCCGGAAGAGTGCCCGCGTGAGGGAGCGGCTGCTCGAAGTCGTCCGCGCCTTTGCCGGCCGTCGCGTCCTCGTGGTCGCCGACCTCGTGGCCGACGAGTTCGCCTACGGCCGCGTGCAGCGGGTGAGCCGCGAGGCGCCGGTCCTCATCCTGCAGCACGACACGACCGACCTCCGACTCGGCGGTGGGGCCAACGCCGTCCACAACATCCGGACGCTCGGAGGCACGCCCGTGCCCTTCGGCGTCCTCGGCCGCGACGCGCCCGGCCGCGACGTCCGGCGGCTCCTGCGGTTGAAGGGCATCACGGCCGCGCACGTGCTCACCGACAAGGGTTACCCGACGCCGGTGAAGACGCGGATCCTCGCCGGCAGCCTCCACTCCTCGCGCCAGCAGATCGTGCGGATGGACCGGACGAGCGCGCTCCCCGCGCGGAGCGCCGCCCGGGCCGCGCTCGTGGGGCAGCTGCGGAGCTTCCAGGGTCCCCTCGACGGCGTCCTCGTGAGCGACTACGGCTTCGGCCTGCTCACGCCGGAGGTGGTGGGGGCCGCTGTCGCCCTCGCCCGCCGGCGTCGCGTCCCCGTCACCGTCGATTCGCGGTTCGACATGCTGCGCTTCCGGGGCATGACCGCGGTCACGCCCAACGAGCCCGAGGTGGAGGCGGCCCTCGGCGTCACGATCGGCCTCGACCGGACGCGCCTCGAGGCGGCGGGGCGTACGCTTATTCGGCGGCTGAAGACGCAGGCGGTCCTCATCACGCGCGGACGCGACGGCATGGCGCTCTTCGAGCCCGGCCGCGCCCCCCTCCACATCCCGATCCACGGCACGGACCAGGTCGCGGACGTCACGGGCGCGGGGGACACGGTGATCGCGACGTTCACGCTCGCCCTCGCCGCGGGCGCGCGGCCCGCGGAGGCGGCGCACCTCGCGAACTACGCGGGCGGGATCGTCGTCATGAAGCACGCGACGGCGACCGTTTCCGCGGACGAGCTTGCGGCGGCGGTGGAGAGCGGAGAGTGAGGGCGGCGACGGGAAAGATCGGAACGCTCGAGGAGGTGGCGGCGCGCGTGGCCGAGGCGCGCCGGGCGGGCCGGACGATCGCGCTTGCCAACGGCTGCTTCGACGTCCTCCACGTCGGCCACGTGCGGTACCTCGAGGGGGCGCGCGCCGAGGCCGACGTGCTGGTCGTGGGCGTGAACGCCGACGACTCGGTGCGTCGGCTGAAGGGCGAGGGGCGGCCGGTCCAGCCCGCGGACGACCGGGCGCTGCTCGTGGCCGCGCTGCGCGCCGTGGATCACGTCGTGGTCTTCCCAGAGGACGACGTGGGCCGGCTGCTCCTTGCGCTGAAGCCGGACGTCCATTGCAAGGGGACGGACTACACGCCGGAAACGGTCCCCGAGTGGGACATCGTCCGGTCCTACGGCGGCCGCGTGGCGATCGTGGGCGACCCCAAGGACCACGACACGCGGGCGATCCTCGAGAGGTTGCGCCGGTGAAGGCGCTCGTCGTTCGCACGTCGTCGATCGGCGACGTCGTACACGTGCTGCCCGCTTTGGCCGCGCTGCGCCGGGCCGGCCACGAAGTCGGCTGGCTCGTGGAGCCCGCCTCGCGCGTCCTCCTCGAGGGAAACCCCGCCGTCTCCCGCGTGGTCACGATCCCCGCGGTGAAGGCGTACCGTCTCTCCGAAGCGGCGACTGCGGTGCGGGCGCTGCGCGCAGAGCGCTTCGACGTGGCGCTCGACTTCCAGGGGCTCTGGAAATCGGCGGCGTGGGCCCGGCTCTCGGGCGCGCGCCGCGTGATCGGGTACTCGAGCGAGTGGCGGCGGGAGCGGCCGTCGTCGCTCCTCGTCGGCGAGAGCGTCGCTCTTCCGCCCGCCGCCGTTCACGTGATCGACAAGAACCTCGCACTCCTCCGGCCCCTCGGCATCGACGCCGTCGGGCAGCGCGAGTTCCCGCTGCCGGCGTCGCCCGAGTCGGTGCCGCGCGTGGACTCCGGTCTGCGCGCGCTCGGCCTGGGCTCCTTCGCGATCCTGAACCCGGGAGGAGGCTGGGCGAGCAAGCTCTGGCCCGCGGAGCGGTTCGGCGAGGTCGCGCGCGGCCTGCGCGCGTTCGGCCTCGCCTCGATCGTGACCTGGGGTCCCGGAGAGGAGGGCCTGGCCGAGAAGGTCGTCGCCGCCTCGGACGGCGCGGCCCAGCGCTCCTTCCCCACGAGCCTGCTCGACTACGTCGAGCTCGCTCGGCGCGCCCGCGTGGTGGTGGCCGCGGACACGGGCACGCTCCACCTCGCCTGCGCGGTGCGCACGCCGGTGGTCGCTCTCTTCGGACCGACCGATCCCGCGCGCAACGGCCCCTTCGACGCGGCGGACGTGGTCGTGCGGCGCGTGCCGCCGTGCGCCCCCTGTCACCGGCGCGTGTGTCCTCGCCACGACGGCGTCATGGCCGGGATTCCCGCGTCCGAGGTCCTGGAGGCGGTGGAGCGGCGCCTCGCCTTGCGCGCGGAAGGGCGGCTTGCCGTCTAGGCTGCGCGTTCCCGTGGGGTGGGCGGCGGGGATCGCGGCGCTCTTCTTCGCCCGTCCCACGATGACGTCGCTCCTCGTAGGCCTGCCGATCGCCCTCGTCGGCGAGCTCGTGCGTCTCTGGGCCGCCGGCCACATCGAGAAGACGAAGTCGCTCGCCACCGGCGGCCCCTACGCGCACACGCGGAACCCGCTCTACCTGGGCAGCGTGATCATGGCGGTGGGTGTCGCCGTGGCCGCGGCGAGCCCCTGGGTCGCCCTGGCCGGCGCCGTCTACCTGCTCGCCTTCTACCCGACGGTGATCCGCGAGGAGGCGGCGTTCCTGAGCGGGAAGTTCGGGGCCGCGTACGCGGAGTGGGCGGCCGCGGTCCCGCTCTTCTGGCCGCGGCTGCGCGCCTCGGGCCCCCGCGCGTCCCGCTTCGACTGGACGCGCGTCCGGACGAACCGCGAGTGGCGGACGGCCCTGGCGCTCCCTCTCGTGGCCGCGCTCCTGTACGTCCGCCAGGGCCTACCGTTCTAGCTCAGTCGACGGCCTGGGACTCGAAGTCGGTGACCTGACCTCGGGCGTTCAGGTAGAACTCGTAGCGCCGATCGCCGTCCTTGCCGCGCAGTGCGCAGTACACGACCGTGCGTAGCTCCTCGCCGCGGCGCTCGAACCCGCGGCCGGAAAGATCGTCCTCGCCGAGATAGGCGAACTCGCGGACGTCGGCGAGGACTTTGGCCGTCCTCTCGCGCTGTCCCTTCTCCCGGCGCGTCTCCGTCCACGCGCGGAGCCCGCGGCCCATGCGCGGCGAGGGGTGCGCGCGCGCCCAGTCCTCGAGCACCGCACGCAGCGCAGTCGTGCGCGCGGGATCCGGATCGGCCACGTGCGCGTTCGCGGCGGGCGCGGCGAGGGCGGGCTCCACGAGGCCCGCGACGGTGCTGGCCAGGATCTCGGGCTCCGCCTCGGCGAGGTTGGCGAGGGCGATCACGGTGAGCTTGCGGTCCGGGTACCGCGTGATCGCGGTGCGGAAGCCCTGCCAGGAGCCTCCGTGGGCGATGACCCTGTCTCCGCGCTGCACGTCGAGGCCCCAGCCGAAACCGTAGGGGTAGGTGGTCCCGTCGGCGAGGCGGACGGGAGACCACATGAGGTCGTAGCTCTCCTTCTTCAGGAGTCGGCCGGCCCCGAGGGCGGCGTCCCAGCGCGCGAGGTCGAGCGCGGTCAGGTAGAGCGAGCCGTCGGCAGTGGTGTTGAGCGAGGGAGAGACCCAGTCCTGGTTCGCGAGCTTTCCGTCCCGAAGCTGGTAGCCGGCGGCGCGGTTCTTGACGATGTCGGCCTCGCTGATGATGCGCGTCGCCTCCATGCCCAGCGGCGCGAAGATGCGCTCGTGCAGGAAGTCGCCGTAGAAGACGCCGCTCGCCTTCCGGATGAGGACGCCGAGGAGCACGTAGCCGGTGTTGCTGTAGCTCCAGTGCGTCCCCGCCGGGAAGTCGAGGGGCAGCTTCTGCGCGACCTTCACGAGCTCGTCCTCCGTGTAGTCGCGCCGGTAGTCGAGCTCCTTGTACTCCCAGTCCATGATGCCCGAGGTGTGCGTGAGCAGGTGGCGAATCGTGATGTCCTTCCACGCGGATGGGGAGCCCGGGAAGTGCTTCGCGAGCGAATCGTCGAGAGAGAGCTTGCCCTCCTCGACGAGCATCATGACGGCCATTGCCGTGAACTGCTTGCCCACCGAGCCCGACTGGAAGACGGTCTCCGGCTTCACGGGGACGTCGAGCTCCACGTTCGCGAGGCCATAGCCCCGGGCCTTGACGACCTGGCCGTCCCGGCAGATCGCCAGGGAGAGGCCCGGGATCTGGTGACGCTGGCGGTAGGCTTCCACGAAATCGTCCACGGCATCGGCGGCAACGGGGCGGGAGGCCAGGATCTGGAGCGAGACGAGCAGCGCGACGAACGAGAGGGCCTTGGGCATGGCAACCTGGTTATCATGTCGATCCGCATCGCGCCACTGGCCTCGTGCCGCGGCGGTGTATAGCGTTCGATGGACTACGACTACGTGATCATCGGTGCGGGCTCGGCCGGGTGCGCGCTCGCCGGCCGGCTGACCGAAGACGCGGCCGCAAAGGTCCTGCTTCTCGAGGCCGGTCCGCCGGATCGCGAGCTCATGATGCGCGTGCCCGCCGGCTTCACGAAGCTCTTCAAGACCCGATACGACTGGAACTACACGACCGCGCCCCAGGAGCACCTGGGCCGGCGCGAGCTGTACTGGCCGCGGGGCAAGACGCTCGGCGGCAGCTCCTCGATCAACGCGCAGATGTACGTCCGGGGCCACCGCCGCGACTACGACGACTGGGGCGTCCTCGGCAACCCGGGCTGGACGTTCGACGACGTCCTGCCTCTCTTCCTCAAGATGGAGAACACGGAGCGAGGCCCGCTCCCGCTTCGCGGCGTCGGCGGCCCCTTGAACGTCGCCGAGCTCCGCGATCCCAACCCCGCGACGCACGCCTTCGTCGAGGCGGCGGTCAAAACGGGGCTTCCTCGCAACCTCGACGTCAACGGCCCCGAGCAGGACGGGGTCGACTACACGCAGGTGACCCAGAAGGGCGGGCAGCGCTGCAGCGCGGCCCGGGCCTACCTGGCGCCCGCGCGTTCCCGCGCCAACCTGGCGGTCGTCACCGGCGCGCACGCCACGCGGGTCCTTTTCGAAGGGTCGCGCGCGGTGGGTGTCGAGTACGTCCACGACGGCCGCCGCGAGGTCGGGCGCGCGCGCGCCGAAGTCGTTCTCGCCGGAGGCACGGTCAACTCGCCGCAGCTCCTGATGCTCTCCGGGATCGGCCCCGCCGCTCACCTGCGCGGGCTGGGCCTTCCCGTCGTGGCCGATTCTCCCGGCGTCGGCGAGAACCTACAGGACCATGTCATGTCCGGAGTCGTTGTTTCCTGTCCGCGTCCGGTCACGCTCTTCACCGCGGAATCGATCGCGAACCTCCTTCGCTTCCTGCTCCTCAAGCGCGGGCAGCTCACCTCCAACGTGGGCGAGGCGGTGGCGTTCGTCCGCCTCGCCGCCGGCGCGCCCGCTCCCGACGTCGAGCTGATCTTCGCTCCCGTGCCGTTTCTGGACCACGGCCTCGAGAAGCCGACGTGTCACGGCATCTCGATCGGCGTCGTGCTCCTGCAGCCGAAGAGCAGGGGCGCGATTACGCTCCAATCTGCCGATCCCCTGGCGCCTCCACTCATCCAGCCGCGCTATCTCTCGGATCCCGGCGGCGAAGACCTGAGGCTCCTCGTGGAGGGCCTGAAGCTCGCGCGCCGCGTCATTCGCACGCCGCCGCTCTCCGACTTCGCCGGCGACCCCATCGAGCCGGGTCCGGGGGTGGAGAGCGACGCCGATCTCGCGCGCTTCGTGCGCGAGCAGGTGGAGACGCTCTATCACCCGGTGGGGACGTGCCGGATGGGATCGGACCCGGCGGCGGTGGTGGACGCGGAGCTGCGGGTGCGCGGAGTGACCGGTCTCCGCGTCGCGGACGCCTCGGTCTTTCCCCGGATCATCCGCGGCCACACCAACGCGCCGGCCATCCTCGTCGGCGAGAAGGCCGCCGATCTCATCCGCGGCCGCGCGCCCGCGCGCGCCTGAGCCCATCCTTCCCCAGCCGAGGCCCGACCCTGCTAGCATCGGGCCCTCTGGAAAGGGGAGCGTGCCCATGGGCCGAGCCGCCGTCCTGCTGCTTCTCGCCGCCGCCACCGGCGCCGCCGCGGCGGAGCCGCCCTCGCCGCGGACCC
>JBKPBQ010000409.1:0-4651 GCA_046726955.1 Acidobacteriota bacterium | reverse complement strand
TCACCGACGAGCGCCCCTTCGCCGCTCTTCTGTTGGCTGTCGCCGAAGGCAGGATCAAGCGGGTCTTCTTCCACGCCGATCCGAACCGCCTCGGCCACGTCGGCACGCGCGCGTACCATTGAACGGATCGTCGCCTGAGGTCGGTTCCTAGACCCACCGACGGACCTTCGCCCGGTAGCGCTCGTACTCCGGGCCGAAGACCTCCGCCAGCCGGCCCTCCTCGACAGGGATCACGATCCAGTTGACGTAGGCCAGCGTGAGCGGCAGGAGCACGAGAGGCCACACGTGCGCGAGCAGCGCGGCCTCGCCGAGATAGGCAAGGGTCAGGCTGACGTACATCGGGTTGCGGCTGAACCGGTACGGCCCCCACGTCACCAGCGTCGTGGAGGCGCGGCCCGGTACGGTCGTGGTTCGCGCCCTCCGAAAGATCCCCAGGCTCCATGCGGCAATGACCACACCCACCCCGAACAGGACAGCGCCGATCCCCGGCAACAGTCGTGACCGGATATCCACGGGGAGCCAACGCTGCAGAGCCACGCCCAGGAGGTACGTCAAGACGAAGACCCAGGGCACGGGAACACGCATCAGGAACCCGAACGGGCTCGCGGAGCTCTGGGGCACGGCGTCACGGTACTTCTTCGGAAGCGGTTGCGCCAAGCCGAAGTCTCGCCGGCGTGGGAGTCAGGAGCTCGCCGGCGACGTCATCGCGTGGACATGCCGCGCGCTCGGCGGTCCTTACGACGCACGCCCGAGCCAGCGTTCGCCGAACCCGGCGGTGAGCAATGCTGCCAGGAATACGACTTGAAGGACCGCCCTCGCCACGAGGGGCGTTGCCGGGCGGCCGCCGATCGTCAGCCCCTGGCGCGCCGCGTGGACGTTAGCGGGAAAAACGGCCACGAGGAGCGCCGCGAGCCCGCCCGCGGCCCAGGGAGCGAGGCTCGGAACGAGGAGACCCACGGCCCCCACGACCTCGGCCACGCCGGTCAGCGTCACCAGCAGCTCCGGGTGCCGAAAGGCGGGCGGGACCATCCGGACGAGGTCAGGGCGCCGCGAGCCCCAATGGGCGGAGGCCGTCAAGAAGAACATCAACGCCAGCGCACCGCGGAGACACGTGAGGTCGTTCGCCAGCGCAGCCACGCCAAAGAAGCCGGCCGTCCGTAGAATGACGAACGATGCGACGAGAACGATGAAAGGTGCCATGCCCCGAAAATAGGCGGCCGCAGGAAGCCTTGCTTGAACGGACTGGCTGCGGCGGGTGAGCACGAGCACGCGCCCGCGGTGGCACAATCGCGGAATGCTGGTGAGCGCAGCACCCGGCGCGCTCTCGTGGCCTGCGGCGCTCGTCGTGTGGGGGCCGGGCTACACGTCGTCCCCGCACCGGCATCACAGCATCCAGCTGCTCCTCGCCCTTCGAGGCCAGCTTCGCATCCGGCCCGGCTCCGGACGGCCCTGGGCCACGTGCGACGCGGCTCTCGTGCGACCGGATGCCTCGCACGAGGTGGACGCGCGGACCTCACCGGTCCTCATCGCGTTCGTCGAGCCGGAGAGCGAGCTCGGTGCAGCCCTCCTGGAGGGCGACGAGCGGGCGATTGCCCCGATCGAGCCGAGCCGCGTCGCGGCCTGGCGCGTGAGTCTCGGGGATCCGGCGGCACTCGACGCCCTCCGCGTCGAGACCTGGGTCCGGAGAGACCTCCTACGCCGCCGTCGACCAACCGCTGTTCATCCACGCGTGAGGCGGGTGCTGCGATTCCTGCGCTCCGCGATCGGCGAGGTCGGCGACTCCCCTTCCCTCGACAGGCTCGCGGCCGTCGCGGGGCTTTCCCGGTCGCGCTTCATGCACGCCTTCACGGCGTCGGTCGGCGTTCCCCTGAGACCGTACATCCGCTGGCTGCGTCTGCAGCGCGCGCTCGCCGACCTGATGGGCGGCGCCACCGTCACCGAGGCGGCCCACGGCGCGGGCTTCTCGGACGCGGCACACCTCAGCCGCACCGTCCGCCACATGCTCGGGACGACACCCAGCGAGCTCGCGAGGCGACGGCCCCGGACGCATGCGATCGGTGTCGCCTCGGCGTAGCCCCGACTTTCTCCTTGACAGACATCGCTCCCCTGCCTACCTTCCAATCTTCATCGACGATCGTCGATGAGGTTCGACAGGAGGCTTCGATGCTTGCAGCTCGCGCGCAATCGACAGCGTCGAGCCTTTCTCTCCTCGGGCGCTAGCCCTTTCCGGCTGGCTCCGTAGAGGGCCAGGCTCCTCGAAACAAGCCGTTTCAACGAGACGGGTGCGTGCGTTGGCCCGCACCCGGCTGAAGGAGCTCGTGTGTCTTTTCGACGTCGGCGGGGACCGCGGTCCCCGCACGGAGATGGGGTGTGCCCGGAACACGAGCTGGATCCGGGACTCTTCTTCGACGAAGCGCAGCGGTCGCGGAAGAGCAGTCGGAAGGTGCAGCAGCTGTGCAAGCAGGTCGAGCGGGCCGCCGTGGTCACGCTCGCCGAATGCGGTGGAGACGAAGTGGCGGAAGCCTGGGTGGAGGCCGTGGAACCGGCGCCGGATGCGGGACGGCTGCGGATCACCGTCGTGCTGGGTCCGACGCAGGGGACGAGCGATCTCGACGCAGCACGGGCTGCATTCGTACGTGCGACCCCGGCCTTTCGCGACGGAGTCGCCCGCTCCATCCATCGCAAGCGGGTTCCGGAGATCGTGTTCGACGTCCGGCTCGCGGGAGAGGTGCGGCATGACTGAGACGACCGGGTCGGAGGCCGTGGTCCGGAGCTGGGCGCCGGGTCCGCTGCCTCCTGACGTGGCGGCGGCCGTCGAGCGCCTCTCGCGGAGCGACGACGTGCGCCGCATCGCGGTGATGCCGGACGTGCACCTTTCCGCGGACGTGTGCGTGGGAATGGTCGTGGCCACCGAAAAGACGCTCTACCCGAGCGCCGTCGGCGGCGACATCGGTTGCGGCGTCGCGGCTCTCGCTTTCGACGGCGAGGCCGCTCTGCTGCACGACGAGAGGCGCGCGGCTACGGTGCTCGACGGGCTCTACCGCGCCATCCCGATCGTCCGTCACGGCCGCAAGCGGGCGCCGGGACTTCCTCCGGCGCTCGAGGCACAGCCTCTCAGCGCACCAGCCCTCGAGGTGCTGAAGAGAGGCGATGGCGCGCTGCAGCTCGGGACGCTCGGCAGGGGCAACCACTTCGTGGAGCTGCAGTCGGACGACGAGGGTCGGCTGTGGGCGATGCTCCACAGCGGGTCGCGAGGCCTCGGTCAGGCCCTCCGCGACCACCATCTCCGCAAGTGCACGACCGGCCGCGTTGGCCTCCGCTTCCTGGAGGCGGGCAGGGCGGAGGGCGTGGCCTATATTCGCGACGTCGAGTGGGCGGTCGAGTACGCCGAGGAGAGCCGCCGGTCGATGATGGCGGCCGTAGTCGCTGTCGTCGGAGCCGCTCTGGGCATCGATGCGGACGACAGCTCCTACATCTCCTGCAACCACAACCACGTGCGCCGCGAGACGCACGCCGGCGAGACCTTCTGGGTCCATCGCAAGGGAGCGATGCCGGCGGCGGCGGGCGAGCCCGGCCTCGTTCCCGGCTCCATGGGCACGCGGAGCTTCCACGTGGAAGGACGCGGCTGCGCGGAGTCACTGGCCTCGAGCGCTCACGGGGCGGGTCGTCGGCTCAGCCGGACCGAGGCGCGCCGTCGGATCTCGGCGCGGGACGTCGCGCGCGAGCTCCGCGGCGTCTGGTTCGACCACCGCATCGCTCCGGGACTCCGCGAAGAGGCCCCGTCGGCCTACAAGGACGTCGAGGCGGTGATGCGCGCGCAGCACGAGCTCGTCCGCACCGTGCGCCGCCTGACGCCGGTGCTCTCCTTCAAGGGGATGTAGGCATGGCGACCAGGAACCTGGCGCGGACCGTGGTGGAGGGAGGACAGGCCGGCTACTGCAAGACCTTTCGCCGGCTCGAGAACCGCGCCGAGCGCCGGCTCCGGTTCGACGAGGAAGGAAACGTCATCGCCGGACGTGCGGGACTGCCCCAGTCGAAGTGCTTCGCCGATCGCCTCGCCCCGCTCGAGCGATGGCTCGGCGCGCACGTTGGACGCGGCTGGAACAACGTCTACCGCGAGTTCTGCGAGCGCTTCGACCGTCGAACGCTGAAGGGCTGGCACCTCGACGAGCACCTCCGGGATATGGTCCATTCCCGGCACGGCTGCTTCGCCGGCTCGTACTTCGTAGACGCTCGAGGCATCCTGCGCCGTCGTCCCGACGGACCCCGGAGGTGGAGGGTCTCGGCTGCTCGCGATGCCGAGGCGTGCGGCTGGGCCGCCGGACGCCAGGTGATCGTCCACGGAGCCGCTCTCTTCTGGACCGCGCGAGTGGTCGACCCGACCGTCGGCACGAGTCCCCAGGGCCGTCGGCTTTCTCCCGATGAGGTCGCGATCTGGTCGGGCTTTTCAGCCGAGGCGCGACAGCAGATCACGTACGGGCCGGAAGCGACACGCCTTCGGGCCGCGGCCGAGGCCAGGCGGCTTCGGCGCCGCTGACGGCGGACTACCGGCAGTCCGCGTTCAAGTAGCCGAGAGCGCGCAGGCTCTCGCACTGCTCGTGGGTGAGCTTGACCGATTCGGCTCCTTCCGCGGACGGGCGGCCGGCGAGGG
>JBKPBQ010000408.1:0-5030 GCA_046726955.1 Acidobacteriota bacterium | reverse complement strand
GCGGCAAGCGTGAGCACCGGAAAGTACTCACTTTCCACGAGGCCGACGCCGATCGCGGCCTGGCGCGCCCGCTCCCAGGCCACGCGCGTCTCTGGGTTCAGCCGCTGGGCGAGGTCTACGAGCTCGGCGAGCTCGTAGCGCTTCTGAGGGTCGATCGGGCTCGCCTCCACCGACTTGAGCACGGTCGTGTAGGCCGCCAGGTCCGGCGACTTCCAGAGGACGCTGGGCGTCGGGGACACCTGCCGCCGGAGGTGATCCGGCATCTCGTAGCCGCTGCGGGCGGAGGCCGTCCCCTCCTCGCGCGACTCCTCCGCCCGTCCGTAGGGGAGGGGCGCGATGAGGAGGACGGTGAGGCCGATGAGGCAGGCCGGCGGCGCCGGCATCGTCACGGCCTCCTCGCTCCTCCCCGAGCGGTCAGCTCTGCGAGAAGACGGACGAGGTCCATCTTGCAGGTGCCGGACACCGTCACGTGGTCCCGGCTCCGCGACAACAGCGTGAGCAACTGCTTTCCCGC
This sequence comes from Acidobacteriota bacterium, assembly GCA_046726955.1. Classification (GTDB taxonomy): domain Bacteria; phylum Acidobacteriota; class Vicinamibacteria; order Fen-336; family Fen-336; genus CAVPGH01. The sequence goes on along the minus strand of JBKPBQ010000408.1, from coordinate 4,516 downwards.
CTCCTCGACGTACCCGCTCCCGACCGCTCTCGGCATGGAGCGCAGAAAGGCAAATACGAGGCCAGGTATGCCGCGCCGAGGGAGAGCCGGATAGCCGTGCGCGGTCAGCAGCTTGCACCTGCGGCAAGGCCTCCGATCGTCGTGTCCATGGCCCGCTGCCTCGCGAAATCTCGCGAAACGGCGCGGCCCGCAGCGAAGCGTCGCGGAGGACCGCAGGGGCCTGCGGCATGGTGGGGCAGGGCGTCCTCCGAGAGTGTCTGCTCGATCCCGACGTCGCTCCCGGTCGCCAAGCGCGGCGCACCCGCGCCCATCCTCGAAAATCGTGACATCAACGCGCTGGTGAATCTCTACATCTGCTCCAGTGTCATGCCCTTCGTCTCGCGCACGGCGGCCCACACGAAGGGCAGCGAGACCGCGGCAGCGAGGGCGTAGACCGCGTATGCCCCGCCGAGACCGACCGCGCTCAACAGGGGCAGGAACGTGACGGTCACCGCGAAGTTCGCCGCCCAGTTGCTGGCGCCGGAGACGGCGAGGGCCGCGCCGCGCATCCGGTTGGGGAACATCTCGCCCAGGAGCACCCACATCACCGGGCCCCACGACATCGCGAAGGCGACGATGTAGAGGTTGGCCGCGAGGAGGCCGGCTACCGCCGCCCCGTGGGTGAGGAGGGGCTTGCCGTCGGGACCGACACCGGCGGTGCCGAAGACCGCGGCCATGGCCCCGAGCGTCACGGCCATGCCGATCGAGCCGGCGAGGAGCAGCGGCTTGCGGCCCACGCGGTCGATGAGCGCGATGGCGGGGAGGGTGGCCAGAATGTTGACGAGGCCGGTCAGGATATTGATCCGAAGCGCCCACTGCTCCGTCGCCCCCGCCGCCTTCCACAGCACCTCGCCGTAATAGAAGATGATGTTGATCCCCACTAGCTGCTGGAAGACCGCGAGCCCAATCCCCACCCAGACCACCGGGGCGAGCCGGCCTGTGCCCGGTATCAGCACGTCCGACAGCCGCGGCCGGTGCTCGCCGCGGAGGCTCTGTTCGACCTGCCGAACCAGGGCGCCGCCGTCGCCGCCGATACGGTCAAAGACGCTTCGGGCCTCGTCCCGCCGTCCGGTCGCCACGAGGTGGCGCGGCGACTCCGGGATGAAAAGGACGCCCAGCAAGAACGCGGCGGCCGGGACGGCCTCCATCCAGAACATCCAGCGCCAGGCGGGCGCACCGAGCCAGAAGGCGGCGGCCGCGCCGCCCGCGATCCGGGCGATCACGTCGTTGCTCACGAACGCGCTGAACAGGCCGAGGACGATGGCCATCTGCTGGAGCGAGGCCAGCCGTCCGCGCAGATGGGCCGGAGCCAGCTCCGCGATGTACATCGGGGCGAGCACGCTGGCGCCGCCGATGGCCAGCCCGCCCAGGAGCCGCGCGGCGATGAACCCGCCGGCCGAGCGTGCCGCGCCCGTGGCGATCGCGGTGGCCAGGAAGAGCGTGGCGTCCACGAGCATGGTCGACCGCCGGCCGTAGTGGTCGGCGATCCTCCCGGCTACGAACGCCCCGACCGCGCAGCCGAGCAGCACCGAGGCCACGGCGAAGCCCGTGGTCGCCGTTCGGGTGCCGAAGGCGGTCGCGAGCGCCTCTACCGTCCCGTTGATGACGCCGCTGTCGAATCCGAAGAGGAAGCCCCCGAGCGCGGCCACGCCGCACAGCGCGACGACGTAGGTCGAGCTGCCGGCCCTGGCCTCGGACACTGCAGTGAAGCCCGCGGGCTCCGCCAGGCTGCGCGTCACGTTGCTCATGATCACCTCCTCGCTAGACGTCGTCGGCCTTCAGGCACTCCAGCCCGTACGCCGCAGCCCCGACCAGGGCCGCACGCGCGGTGATGACGTGGACGGGAATCTGGCGCATCAAGTCGTGGAATCGCCCCTTTCGGGCGAACGTCTCCATGAAGCGCGGCTCCCGCAGCTTCTCCAGCATGTGCAGGGCCACGCCGCCGGCCAGATAGAGCCCACCCGTGGCCAGCACCTTCAGCGCGAGATTGCCTGCCTCGCACGCAAGGATGGAGGCGAGCGTGTCGACGGTCGTCCGGCACAGCGCGCAGGGATCGCGCGGGTCGAACGCGGCGTCCATGATGGCCTTGGTGGGGTCCTTGGCGGACGCGATGGCCGCTGTGATTTCCGGCCGTTCCCGCATCTTTTCTTCGTCGCGAAGGTACTCGTAGATGTTGGGCAGCCCGATTCCGGAGCACACGCGCTCGAACCCCACGTGACCGAAGCGCGGCAGCAGGTACCGGAGCAGACCGATCTGCCGCTCGTCCGTCGGCGCGAAATCCGAATGGCCGCCTTCGGAGCTGTGGGCCCGGTAGCGCCCACCGTCCCAGGTGAGGTACGACTCGCCCAGGCCCGTTCCCGGCGCGATCACCGCGATCGTGCCCTTCGGGACCGCCCGTCCCTCGTTCAGCGTGATCACGTCGCGCGGCCGCAGCACCGGGACGGACCGGGCGACCGCTTCCAGGTCGTTCATGAGATGGACGGACTTGATCTTCAAGTCGCTGGCCAGCGAGCCCTCGTCCATGATCCAAGGCAGGTTGGTCGTCTTCACGTGCCCGTCGATCACGGGGCCGGCGACGTCGAAGGAGGCGACCTCGACCGACATCTTCACCCGCGCGAGGAACTCCGCGACCATCGCCTGGAGGCTGGGATAGTCAGCGCTGTGGAATTGGGTCTGGGCCAGCGGTGCGTGCGGCCCGCCTCCCGGAGAGTAGATCGCCAGGTCCGTCTTCGTGCCGCCGACGTCGCCTGCAATGAGCATGATCGCTACCACCAGGCTTCGGCCTGGACGCCGTATGTGAAGCCGCTCGTCTTTTCCGCGAAGGGGACCCCGCCCACGAAGCCCCGGAGCCCATCGGACCACGTTGCGTAGGTGAGAAAGGCGCGCAGCACGGGCCGGCTGAAGAACTTCCGTCCCGCCCCGACCTGCGGGGCGATCGTGAACTTGCCCAGCCAGCCCTCGTAAGCGCCCGCGCCGCTGCGCGTGTGGTCGAGGCCCGCCTCGAGGGCCAACGAGAGATGGGGGGTGAAGAAGATCTGCGGCCGTGCGCCGAACGACACCCACTCGTCCCAGTCGTGCTGCGGGTTGCCGTCGCGCGTCCGCTGGTAGATGAAGATGGGCATCACCGCGAACGTGTCGTTCGGCTGGATCAGCAACTGCTCCGTGATCAGCAGGCGCTTGCGGCTGTCGACGAAGGGTGTCGGGTCCTCGAGGGACGTGCTGAAGTTGCTGGCGGGACCGGTTCCGTACTGGATGCCGAAGGAATGGAAGCCGCCGAGCCACTCGAGGCGCTGGTGCTTGAACCCGAGGGCAACGCCGCTGCTCGTGGGAATCTCCACACCGTCCGGAGTCGAGCCGCCCTTGCCGGTGGCGAAGTTGAACCAGCCGGCGATCGTCCCGCCCGGCGCCTTGATGTCGTACAGCCGCGCGTCGATGTTGCTCTTGACGTAGCGGCCGCTCGCGGTCGTGACGTCGGGTCGCGCGCCGGCCAGGTACGCGAAGGACACCTTCCCGACTCCGACCTTCAGGTCCTCGATTCCGGCCCCGTAGCCGCTCATGTCGAGGGGGTAGAAGTCGTTGATCTCGATGTGCTGGCGGCGGTAGTAGCGCTGTCCCGCCCAGAACTTCGCCTCCGGCTGGCTCGCGAAGAGGTTGCCGCCGCGGACGAACGCCTCGCGGAACCGGAACTGATCGTTGTCGGCGGGGTTCGGAAAGCTGGTGTAGCTCGCGGAGTTCGTGGTGTTCGCCTCGATCATCACCTCGGTCTTCAGCCACGCCTTGTCGGAGCTTCCGTCCGGGTTCAGCCAGTTGTTGACGAAGATCATCTCGCCGTACGTCTCGGCCTCGTTGCCGAGCCGGTACTTGGCGCCCGCGCCCGGAGCCTGGAACGCGACCTGGTGGCCTCCGACGCTGTTGAGACCGTAGCCGGAGCGAATGTAGCCGTGGAATTCGAAGCCCTTGACCGCCAGCTCCAGCCCCTCGATCCTGGTCTCCGCTTCTCTCAAGAGGTCGTATCGCGGCTCCGATGGCAGCTGTCCCTGCCTCTCCTGCCCGGCCGACATGGACGGGGCGGGGGCGGCCTCGGCCGGAGTCTGCGAGGGAGCGGACGCCGCCTGCGCCTTGCGGGCTTCCTGCTCCTTCGCGATCTCCTGCTCCAACGCGGTGATGCGCCGCATCAGCTCCTGCGTCGTGTCCAGGTACTGCTGCTTGATCTGTCGGAGCTGCTCCTGCAGGTCCGTCTCCTGGCCGAAAACAGGTGGACCGGCGAGAACGAAGAACGGCGCGATTGAAGCCATCTTCAGCAGCTTCTGCATGGGCCGCATCGGCTCACTGAGTCGGCCAGGTCCATCCGTCGATCTCCGGCTTGTCGACCCCGTGCTCATAGGCGTAGTCCTGGCAGGCGATCTGCTGGTTGCGCAGCTCCTCCTTGACGTGCGCCCCCGCGACCCTCAAGCCCGGCACGCGGTCGATCACGTCC
>JBKPBQ010000407.1:0-7786 GCA_046726955.1 Acidobacteriota bacterium | reverse complement strand
TCGTCCCGGCGTACGTGGTCGCCCTCGTGAACGGGGGCGGCGTCTACGCCGCCTGGTGCTTCGCGACGCTCTACGTCGTGCTCCTCGGCCTGCTCATGCGGTGGCGGTTCCGGAGGGGCGGCTGGAAGTCGCTGCGCGTCGTCGAGCCCGCCACCCTTGAACTCGAGGGGCGGACGACTTAGCCTTCCTTCCATGGCCCGCAGTCTCGAGCCCTACGACAACATTCTCGAGGCGATCGGCTGGACGCCGCTCGTGCGGCTCAGCCGCATCGCGCGCGGGATCCGCACCCCCGTCTACGGCAAGGCGGAGAACCTGAACCCCGGCGGATCCGTGAAGGACCGGATCGGGCTCGCGATCATCGAGGCGGCGGAGAGGAGCGGGGCGCTGAAGCCCGGCGGGGTGGTGGTGGAGGCGACGAGCGGCAACACCGGTGTCGGCCTCGCCATCGCCGCCGCCCTCAAGGGCTATCGGTGCATCTTCACGATCCCGGACAAGATGTCGACGGAGAAGGTCCACCTCCTGCGCGCCTATGGCGCGGAGGTGATCGTCGTCCCCACCGCCGTCCCTCCCGATCACCCCGAGTACTACATCCAGAAGGCGAAGGCGATCGTGGCCGCCACTCCCGGCGCGATCATGGCCGACCAGCACTACAACCCCGCGAACCCCGAGGCGCATTACGCGACGACGGGGCCCGAGATCTGGGAGCAGACGAAGGGCAAGGTCACGCACTTCGTCTGCTCGCCGGGCACGGGAGGAACGGTGTCGGGGGCCGGGCGCTTCCTGAAGGAGAAGAACCTGAAGGTCCGGATCGTGGCCGGCGACCCCGTGGGCTCGATCTACACCGAGTACGCGCGGACGCACGTGAAGGGACAGGGCTTCCCGTACAAGGTCGAGGGCATCGGGGGCGACAAGATCCCGACCTCGCTCCATTTCGACGTGATCGACGAGTGGATCACGGTCTCCGACGCCGACGCCTTCCGCATGGCGCGGCGGATGACACGGGAGGAAGGGATCTTCCTGGGCGGGTCCGGCGGGTTGAACGTGTTCTCGGCGCTGGAGGTCGCGCGTCGCCTCGACGACCCCGAGGCCTGCGTGGTCACGATCCTCTGCGACACCGGCGAGCGCTACCTCTCGAAGCTCTACGACGACGCGTGGATGCGCGAGAACCAGCTCCTCGACTCGCAGCGCGTGACCGCGGGCCAGCTCCTCGAGCGGCGCGCGCGCGAGCTGCCGGCCATCGTGTCGGTCGCGCCGTCGGCGAACGTGCGGCAGGCGCTCAACCTGATGAGCACGTGGGGCGTCTCGCAGATCCCGGTGATCGACGGCAAGGACTGCGTGGGCTCGGTGAGCGAAGGACCCCTCATGGCCCGCGCGCTCGAGGACGGGAAGATCCTGGAGAAGGCGGTGTCCGAGGCCATGCAGCCTCCCTTCCCGGTGGTGGACGCCGACGTTCCGCTCGACCGCCTGAGCACGCTCCTGTCCAAGGAAACGCCGGCCGCCCTTGTCCGCCGCGAGGGTCAGCTCGTGGGGATCGTCAACCGCTACGACGTGCTGCGGCAGGTGGCGGGCATCGCCTGACGCGGGACTCCGCGCACGCGTACGGTTCCTTGTATATCCAACGCGGACGTCGCGCGGACGTAAAGCCGGCGTCATCTCCCGGTCGAAGGGGGAAAAACCGCAACCTTTGACGAGCGCCCCACGTCTTAGCAGCAGGGAGTGGGGAGGACGGGAGGTTGACGGTGCGGAAAACGATCGCGACCTTGGGGGTGGCGGCGCTGAGCCTGGCGGGCACGGCGTGGGCCGGTGAGAAGGTCGAGAGCCGGGAATCGATGGTCGCCCGGGCGATGGCAGTGGCCGAGATCGACTTCGAGCTCCACCTGGCGCAGCTCGGGCTCGTCGGATCGTCGCTCCTCAGCGAGCGGCGCGAGACGCCGGAGGCCGCGCGCGCGAGCGACGCCGTGTGGGCCGACAAGGCGCCCGGCACCGCGTCCGACGAAGCAGAGCCGGCGCCCGCCGCCGCGCCTTCCCGCTCCGGGAACTAGTCGAGACTCTTCCGGAACCGCAGCGAGGCCAGCGTCAGCACGAGGAGGCCGCCGGCGAGGAGCGCGAGGGCGTCGGGCGCGAGGACCGCCAGGCCGGACCCCCGCAGGAAGATGCCGCGCACGATGTTCCCGTAGTAGCGCACGGCGATGGCGTAGCTCACGAGCTGGAAGAGCCTGGGCATGTTCTCGATCGGGAAGATGAGCCCGGAGAGGTAGATCATCGGGACCATCAGCACGAACGAAGAGAACATCATCGCCTGCTGCTGCGTCCTGACGAGCGTCGATACGAGGAGGCCGAGGCTGAGCGTGTTGAGCAGGTAGAGGAGTGTCAACAGCATCAGCAGCAGCAGCGATCCGCGGAGCGGCACGCCGAACACGACCCTGGCCACGCCCACGATGAGTAGCAGGTCGAGCATGCCGATGATCGCGAAGGGCACGAGCTTGCCCACCATGAGCTGCCAGGGGCGGAGCGGCGTCACGCTGATCTGCTCGAGCGTGCCGATCTCCTTCTCGCGCACCACCGCCATGGACGGCAGCATGAGGGTCACGAGGATGAGGACGAGGGCGAGGACGGCGGGGACGTAGAACCAGCGGGACTTGAGGTCGGGGTTGTACCAGACGCGCGGTACGAGCTCGATCTGGCCGAGCCCCGCGCCTCGCGGCCGGGCCAGGGCAGACGAGACGGGAAGGGCGCCCGCTGCCTGCACAATTCGCCCCGCATAGCCGAGCCCCACCACGGCCGAGTTCGAGTCCGACCCGTCGGCGATGACCTGGACGCGCGCCGTCGTGCCTCCGTGCCGCGCCTCGCCGTAGCCCGACCCGACCACGAGCGCGATCTGCGCCCGCCCGTTCACGAGCCACGGCTCCACCTTCTGCACGGTGTCTTCGGTCCCCGAGAGCACGAAGTGGCCGGAGCTCGTGAAGCGGTCCACCAGGGCCCGGCTTTCCGCCGTGCGGTCTTGGTCCACGACGAGGAGCGGGATCTCGTTCACGTCGAGGTTCGCGGCGAAGCCGAAGGCGAGGACCTGGACGATCGGGCCCACCACGAGCACCGGGATCATCTTCCGGTCGCGGCGGAGCTGGAGGAACTCCTTGACGATCACCTGGAGGAGCTCGTGCACGTCAGGACTCCCTTCGGGTGAGGCGGAAGTAGGCGACGCCCAGCACGATCGTTCCGTAGAGCGTCAGGAACAGGAGGTCGCGCGCGTAGGGGGCGAGCCCGGCCCCGCGCAGCATGATGCCGCGCACCACCACCAGGAAGTAGCGCGCGGGCACGGCATACGTGATCGCCTGGACCACGACGGGCATGGAGCGGATGGGGAACAGGAACCCGGAGAGGAGCACCGCGGGGAGGAGCGACACCACCATCCCGATCTGGAAGGCCATGGCCTGCGTCTCCGCCACGCTGGACACGAAGAGGCCGAAGCCGAGGGCACCCACGAGGTAGAGGAGCGTCACCAGGAAGAGGTCCAGGTAGGACCCGCGCACGGCCACGGCGAAGAGGATGCGGGCGGCGACCACGATGACCGCGCTCGCGAAGAGCGAGATCGCGAGGTAGGGGAGCGTCTTGCCCACGATCAGCTCGCCGGGGTGGAGCGAGCTGACGCGGAGCTGCTCCATCGTGCCCCGCTCCTTCTCGCGGACGACGGAGAGCGCCGTGGAGAGTACGGCCGTCAGCATCAGGATGAAGCCCATGAGACCGGGCACGAGGAACTGCGTGGAGCGGAGCTCGGGGTTGTACCAGACGCGCGGCTCGTAGTCGATGGTGGGTGCCATGAGCTGGACCGCCGCCGGCGACGCCGCCAGGATCTCCGCGTTCGCGCTGGCCACGATCGCCTGCGCGTAGCCGAGGAGGGTGCTCGCCGTGTTCGCGTCCGCTCCGTCTACGAGGAACTGAACCGGGGCGTTCCTTCCCGCCGCGAGGTCGCGGGAGAAGGTCTCGGGTATCACGAGCACCGCGCGCGCCTCGCGCTTCTCGGTGAGGCGGGCGAGGTCGGCTCCCGCGTCCGGCGTCGCCACGAGATCGAAGTAGGTCGAGTTCACGAACGAGGCGACGAGGTCGCGGCTCTCCGCGCTCTTGTCGAGGTCCTGGACGGCGAGTGCGACGTGCCGGACGTCGAAGTTGATCGCGTAGCCGTACAGCACGAGCATGAGCGCGGGCAGGCCCAGGAGCATGCCCAGGCTCAAGGGATCGCGCGCCGACTGGCGGAGCTCCTTGGTCGCGATGGCCCGGATCTTCCGGAGGCTCATCGCCCCGCCGCCGCCCGCTTCGCGTCCTCGGCCTCGATGCAGTGGATGAAGACGTCCTCGAGGGAAGGGACGATGCGCTCCACGGTGACGGGAGCGAAGCCCTTCGCCTGCAGCACCTCCCGCGCGCGCCGGCGCCCCTCCTCGGCGTCCGCCACCACCAGATGGATATGCGTGCCGAAGACCGACGCCTCGAGCACCCAGCTCTCGTGGTCGAGGAGGTCCTGGGCCTCGAGCGGCCGCGGGCAGGCGACCTCGAGGAGGGCGCGGCCCGCGAAGACCTGCTTCAGCTCCGCCACCGTCCCCAGGGCCACGAGCTTCCCGGCGTGCATGAGGCCGATGCGGTCGCAGCGCTCCGCCTCGTCGAGGTAGTGCGTCGTCACGATGATCGTGACGCCCTCTCCCGCCATCTTGTCGATGAGGCTCCAGAAGCGCCGCCGCGAGATCGGGTCGACGCCGCCCGTGGGCTCGTCGAGGAAGAGCACGCGCGGTTTGTGGAGCACCGAGCACGCGAGGGCGAGGCGCTGCTTCCACCCGCCCGGAAGCGACTGGGTGAGGAGGTCCGTCTTGCCCTCGAGGCCAGCGGTCGCGATGCCCCAGGCCGCGCGCTCTTCGAGGGCCTTCCCGCGCAGTCCGTAGACGCCGCCGAAGAAGCGGATGTTCTGCTCGACGGTGAGGTCGTCGTAGAGGCTGAACCGCTGCGTCATGTAGCCGATGCGGCGCTTCACCTCCTCGGGCTCGCGGGCCACGTCGAACCCGAGGACGCGGCCCGTGCCCGAGGTCGGGGTGAGCAGGCCGCACATCATGCGGATCGCCGTGGTCTTGCCCGCCCCGTTGCTGCCGAGCAGGCCGAAGACCTCGCCTTCGCGGACGGAGAAGCTCACGTCGTCCACGGCGGTGAAGGCGCCGAAGCGCTTGACGAGCTGGCCGATCTCGATGACGGCGCTCATCGTCCCACCGCCCGGTCGAGACCGGCGCGGGCCACCCGCACGTCGGTCAGCGCCGACGTGAGGTCGAGGCCGGCGTGGAGCAGGCGCGTCTCGGCGTCGAGCAGCTCCGAGGAGAGGCCGACGCCTTCGTGATAACGGTCGGTCTCGACCTTGACGCTCTCCCGCGCGGAGGCGACGTTCCGCTCGGCGACCAGGAGGGCCGCGGTCGCGGTGTCGACGTCGAGCCGCTTCGTCGTCACCTCCAGCCGCACCCGCTCCTCGAGGTCGCGGACCTGGTGGCGGGCCGCTTCCGCCTCCGCCTGCGCCTCCGCCACCGCCGCGCGCGTCTTCCCTCCGTTGAAGGCGACCCAGGAGACGGCCGCCCCCACGCTCCAGGTCCCGTTCCACTCGTCCACGAGGGGAAGGATCCGCGTGTTCGGGCGGGAGTAGTCGTACGAGCCGAAGGCGCTGAGCTGGGGGAGGAGCGCCGCCCGCTGGATCTTGGCCTGCGCCTCCGCGGAAGAAAGGCGCGATCGCGCCGCTGCGACCTCGGGACGAGCCTGGAGCGCGGCGAGGACGAGCGCTTCCGTCGCGCCGGAGTCGGGCGCGGCGGCCGGGCCGGTGACGGGCTCGGTGGGGGCGATGTGGGAGTCGGGGGAGAGACCGACGAGGCGCACGAGGTTGGCGTTGGCGGCCTCGGTCCGGTTCTCGGCCTGCAGGCGCGCGAGCTCGGCGCGGTCGCGCTCGACTTGCACGGCGAGCAGGTCGTTGCGGGCGGCGAGGCCGAGGTCGAAGCGATTGTGGGCGTCCTTGAGGTGCGTGTCGTAGGACGCGATGCTCTCGCGCAGCACGCGCGCGCTCTCGCGGGCGGTGACGAGCGTCCAGTACGCGCTCTCCGTCTCCAGCCGGATGTCGGCGGCGCCGGCCACGAGGTCTTGACGCGCCGCCTCCTGCTGGCCGCGGGCGGCGGCCACCTCGCCGGAGATGCGCCCGCCGGTGTAGATCGGCACGGCGATGCCGGCGCGCGTCTTGTACTGGTTCGGGATGTTGGGGAAGACGACCTGGCGGGTCGGGGGCGGACCCGGCTGGATGAGCGCCAGCTCGGGGACGTCCGAGTTCAAGGAGTAGTTCCCGTTGAAGTCGACGACCGGCCATCGCTGGGCGCGGGCGCCCTTGAGCCCCGCGTCCGCCGCCTTCTGAAGGGCGCCGAGCTGGGCGAGCCGGGCCGAGTTGGCCTTCGCCTTCTCGAGGGCCTCCTCGAGCGCGAGCGGCACCTCCTCGGCGGCGAGCACGCGGGGCAGCGTCGAGAGAACGATCAGACCGAGGGCGATACCTTTCATGGGGTCACCTCGCCGCCGGACGGCTCGGCCGCCCGGATCCTGGCAATGAAGATGTCCTCGAGGGACGGAGCGACCGGCCTCACCTGCTGCACGTCGATCCCCGCCGCGCGCAGCTCGTCGGCGAGGCGGCGCGCCGCCGCCTCCGGCGCCTCCGCCGCCGACGGCGCGAGTGTCGCGTGCAGCCGCTCGCCGAAGGCCTCGACGTCGGCCACGTCGCGGCGGTGCGCGAGAAGGTCCATGGCGCGCCGCTTCGGCTCCGCCAGGATCTCGAGGATCCGGCCCGGGGCCTCGGCGCGCAGCGCGTCGGGCGTGCTCAAGCTCAGCAGCCGGCCGTGGTCCACGAGGGCGACGCGCTGGCAGCGCTCGGCCTCGTCGAGGTAGGGCGTCGTCAGGAGGAGCGTCAGCCCTTCGCGCTGCAGGCGGGCGAGGATCTTCCAGAAGTCGCGGCGGGACACGGGGTCGACACCCGTGGTCGGCTCGTCGAGCACGAGGAGCTCCGGCGTGTGGATGAGCGTGCAGGCGAGCGCGAGCTTCTGCTTCATCCCTCCGGAGAGCCGGTCGGCGAGGCGCGTGCGGAAGGGCGCGAGGCGGAGGAGCTCGAGCAGCTCGTCCCGCCGGGCGCGCCAGCCGCGCACGCCGTGCACGTCGGCGAAGAAGGCGATGTTCTCGTCGATCGAGAGGTCGCCGTAGAGCGAGAACCGCTGCGAGAGATAGCCGATACGGCGCGAGAGGGCGTCGCTCTCGCGGAACGGGTCGAGGCCGCACGTCCTCACCGTGCCGCTCGTGGGCGGCAGGAGGCCGAGCGCGACGCGCAGCGTCGTGGTCTTGCCCGCGCCGTCGGGGCCGATGAGGCCGAACATCTCGCCGCGGCGGACGTCGAGGCTGAGGTCGTTCACCGCGACGAGCGCGCCGTAGCGGCGGGTCAGGTGGTCGACGACGACGAGAGCGTCGTCCGTCATTTCGCGGCCCCCGCTTCCGGGCGGAGGTGGGCCTCCGCGGGCATCCCCGGCTTGAAGAGCCCGTCCGGGTTGTCGAGGCCGACCTTGACCTTGTAGACGAGCTTGACCCGCTCGTCGCGCGTCTGGAAGTTCTTGGGCGTGAACTCCGCCTGCGAGGCGATGAAGGTCACCTTTCCCTTCCGCGTCTGACCGTCGTCCGTCACCACCTCCGCCTCCTGGCCGAGACGGATGCGGCCGAGGTCGGGACCCGTGACGTAGACGGTGAGCCA
>JBKPBQ010000406.1:0-4034 GCA_046726955.1 Acidobacteriota bacterium | reverse complement strand
CGGACGCCGATCACCTTGCCGCTCTCGCCGTGCGGGACCTTGAGCGAGGTGTCGCGCACCTCGCGCGCCTTCTCGCCGAAGATCGCGCGGAGCAGCCGCTCCTCGGGGGTGAGCTCGGTCTCGCCCTTGGGCGTGACCTTGCCGACCAGGTAGTCGCCCGAGTTGACCTCGGCCCCGATGCGCACGATGCCGCGCTCGTCGAGGTCCTTGAGGATCTCCTCGGAGACGTTGGGGATGTCCCGCGTGATCTCCTCGGCGCCGAGCTTGGTGTCGCGGGCGTCGACCTCGTGCTCCTCGATGTGGATCGAGGTGAGGACGTCGTCCTTGACCAGGCGCTCGCTGAGGATGATGGCGTCCTCGTAGTTGTGGCCCTCCCACGGCATGTAGGCGACCACGAGGTTCTTGCCGAGCGCCAGCTCACCCGAGTCGGTCGAGGGCCCGTCGGCGATCACCTGGTTCTTCTGGATCTTGTCGCCGGCGTTGACGATGGGCTTCTGGTTGTAGCAGGTGCCCTGGTTGGACCGGCGGAACTTCTGCAGCTTGTAGACGCGCACGTTGCCGGTCTTCTCGCGGATCACGATGTCGTCGGCGGAGACGTCCTCGACCACACCTGCCTCATCGGCCAGGACGACGTCCCCCGCGTCCACGGCCGCGCGGAACTCCACACCGGTGCCGACGATCGGGGCATCGGCGCGGAGCAGCGGAACGGCCTGGCGCTGCATGTTGGCGCCCATCAGGGCCCGGTTGGCATCGTCGTGCTCGAGGAACGGGATGAGCGCGGCGGCCACCGAGATGATCTGCTTGGGCGAGACGTCCATGTAGTCGACCTCTTCGGGCGCGACCGAGTCGGGCTCGCCGCCCTTGCGGCGCACCAGGACCTGCGCGTTCTGGAACGTCCCGTTCTTGTCGATCGGCTCGTTGGCCTGGGCGATGACATACCGGTCCTCCTCGTCGGCGGACAGGTAGTCGATCTTGGTGGTCACCTTGCCGTGCTCGACCCGGCGGTACGGCGTCTCGACGAAGCCGAACGGGTTGATGCGGCCGAAGGTGGACAGCGAGCCCATCAGGCCGATGTTCGGGCCCTCCGGCGTCTCGATCGGGCACATGCGGCCGTAGTGCGACGGGTGAACGTCGCGGACCTCGAACCCGGCGCGCTCGCGCGACAGGCCGCCCGGCCCGAGCGCCGACAGGCGCCGCTTGTGGGTCAGGCCGGCCAGCGGGTTGGTCTGGTCCATGAACTGCGACAGCTGCGAGGTCCCGAAGAACTCCTTCATGGAGGCCACGACCGGCCGGATGTTGATCAGCGTCTGCGGCGTGATGGCCTCGACGTCCTGCGTGGTCATCCGCTCGCGGACGACGCGCTCCATGCGCGACAGGCCGATCCGGATCTGGTTCTGGATCAGCTCGCCGACCGAGCGGAGCCGACGGTTGCCGAAGTGGTCGATGTCGTCGGGGTTGTAGCCCTCCTCGCCGGCGTGCAGATTGACCAGGTACCGGACGGTCTTGAGGACGTCCTCGTAGCTGAGGATCCCCTTGTACTTGGGTCCGCCCTCGCCCTGCTCCTCCTTCTGCAGGTCGGCGAACACGCGGTACTTGGGCTGATCCCAGCCCTTCTTGTCGGGATTGTCCTGCTCGGCCAACGCCTTGGCGCGCGCCTTGAGCTGGTCCTTCAGCGCGCCCTGGATCCCCTCGAGCTTCTTGTTGACCTTGTACCGGCCCACGCGCGCGAGGTCGTAGCGCTTGGGATTGAAGAACAGGTTCTCGAGCAAGGTGCGCGCGGACTCCGCCGTGGGCCGCTCGCCAGGGCGCAGCTTGCGGTAGATGTCCTCGAGCGCCTCCTCCGGCGTCTGGACGTGATCCTTCTCCAGGGTGTTCTGGATGGACTGGGCGTTGTCGAACAGCGCCAGGATCTCGTCCTCGGTCCAGCCGAGCGCCTTGAGCAGCACGGTCACGTTCTGCCGGCGCTTGCGGTCGATCCGGACGCCGACCGTGTCCTTCTTGTCGACGTCGAACTCGAGCCATGCGCCCCGGCTGGGGATGATCTTGGCGACGTAGACGTCCTTGTCCGAGGTCTTGTCGAGCTCCTTGCTGAAGTACACGCCCGGCGAGCGGACCAGCTGAGAGACGACGACACGCTCGGTGCCGTTGATGATGAAGGTGCCACGCTCGGTCATCACGGGGAAGTCGCCCATGAAGACCTCCTGCTCCTTGATCTCGCCGGTCGTCTTGTTGACGAACATCGCCTCGACGAACAGCGGCTGTGAGTAGGTGGCGTCCTTGTCCTTGCACTCCTCTTCTGTGTACTTGACGTCCTTGAACTGGTGCTTACCGAAGTGGAGCTGGAACTGCTCGGTGAAGTCCTCGATAGGAGAAACCTCCTCGAGGACCTCCTTCAGGCCCTCCTTGAGGAGCCAATCGAAGGATTCACGCTGGATGCCCACGAGGTCGGGAAGCGGGAGAACCTCGTCGAGCTTGGAGAAACTGACACGGTCTCGAACAGGCACGAGCGAGTCAGGCAAGAACTATCCCCCCTAGGGAAAGAGATGCGCGGCTGGCGCAGGCACGCGAAAGACGGCACGGCAAACAAGTAGTGTACGCGCGCGTGAAGGGATAGTCAACCGGGGCCGGGGTGCCCCGACTGCAACTGTCGGGAAGGGTACCCCCAGCGGACGACGTGGTCAACCCGCCGCTGGGTCAGATCTGGCGTCGAACCGGCCCCCCCGATGCTCCGCGCGCATCGGACGAAGGTCCGCGGAAGGACCGCGCCGGGCACGTCCCGGAGGGAGCATCCCCGGCGCTCTTCATCCCGCACCGCGGCGTGGGCGCGAGCGGGCGGAAGTGGCGAGACCCTCGCGTCTCAGGAGATGTTGCCGTCCCCGCGGATGTGACAGCTCTTCCCGGATTCGACGCACTGGTTGATGTACGTCTGCAGGACCGACGAGTTCCATCCCTCGGCGAAGCCGGCGTATACGCCGTAGATGGATCCCGACGACAGCTTCATCTTCGACCGGGCGGCGTCCGCGATCGTGTACTGCACGTGCTCCTGGAGCTGGACGGTCAGCGTCGAACGGCTAGGACACGAGCCGCCGGTCGGGTAGCTCCACCGCGACCCGTTCCAGCACTGGGGGAACCGCACGATTAGCGTGAGCGCGGTCTCGCCCTGTCCGTTGGTCGCGTTGGGACAGTTGGGCGGCGTCGCGTAGTGCGTGTTCGCCTTCGTGTCTCCGCACTGCCAGAAGTACCGTTGCGACCAGGCGGTCTGCGGTGACGTCGCGTTCGCGTTGCCGGCGACCCACCGAACGCCCGCCGGGAAGACCTTCGGGGTCGCCTTCACGGCGTTTCGGATGTAGACGTGGAACTTGTTCGGCTTCATCGCGGCGCCGTCGCGGTACAGCACCGGTGCCCAGTACAGGCTCTTGTCCGCGCTTGCGTTGCAGGGCCGAAACGTCTCGGCGAGAGTGCCGCCGATCTTCGTCCGCTGGTCGAGGAAGCACTGGTAGAACACCTCGCCTTGATGCTTCTCGCCCACCGCCTCCGCGGGGGCGACCGTCGCGAGCAGCACGACCATCGCGAACAGAACGAGCGCGATGCTGCGACCCTTGTCGAGGATCCGCATCGTTCCACCTCCGCTTCACATCTCGAAGCGTGAGCGGTCTCTGATCGAGCCTGTGTGTTCGCGTCCTCGAGCCGATATCCACACATGTGATCGGTCACGCACGAGGACGACCTGAGGAAGAAGAGGAAGTGGAGACCCTCTCGCAATCTCCCGCGACGGTCAAGACCGCATCGACACCGTATTTCTCCCTACGTCGAACCGATCGGACGCACGAACACGTCACGCGTCGAACGTCGTTCGCTCCGGCACGAAGCTGCGGCACGGTCCGATCGATGGGGCTACAGCCCGATCGACGGAAGGTCGGTGATCGTCGGGAGTGGCGAGTCGGTCGGGGACGGCTGATCGGTGGGCGACGGCTGATCCGTGGGCGACGGCTGGTCGGTGGGCGACGGCTGGTCGGTCGGGGACGGCTGATCCG
>JBKPBQ010000405.1:0-6171 GCA_046726955.1 Acidobacteriota bacterium | reverse complement strand
CGTCCACCCCGATGGTGTGGCCGGCGACCGGAAGCACACGTTCGACGTGATCGCCCTCGACTCGAAGACGGGCAAGGTCCTCTGGGAGAGGACGGCGTGGAAAGGGACGCCCTACGACACGCGCCACCGCCGCGGCAGCTTCGCGTCGCCCACGCCCGTCACGGACGGCACGCTGGTCTACGCGTACTTCGGGGGCGAGGGGCTCTTCGTCTACGACTTCGAGGGCAAGCTCGCCTGGAAATTCCAGCCGGGCGCCATCGGGACGCTGGGCGTGGGCGTCGGGACGTCGCCGCTCCTCTACAAGGACGTCGTGATCCTGCAGTGCGACGAGGAGAACGGCGAGACGTCGTTCGTGGTCGGCCTCGACAAGAAAACGGGCAAGGAAGTCTGGCGCGTCCCCCGCAAGGTCGAGGTGAGCTGGGCGACACCCGTGCTCGTGCGCGCGGGCGACCGCGACGAGCTCGTGACGGCCGGCAGCCAATTCGTCATCGCCTACGATCCCGCGACGGGCAGGGAGCTCTGGCGGGTGAAGGGCCTCGAGAGCAACGCCGTGCCCTCGCCGGTGGCCGGCGACGGCGTCGTGGTCGTCTCCGCCGGCTACCCGGAGAAGATCGCGGTGGCGATCCGGCCCGGCGGCTCCGGCGACATCACGGGCACGGACCGCGTGCTCTGGACGTACAAGAAGGGGACGGCCTACGTGCCGTCGCCGATCCTGTACGACGGGTTCGTGTACCTGATGACGGACAAGGGCCTCATCACGTGCCTCGATGCCAAGACGGGCGAGGTGAAGTACGAGGGCGCGCGCATGCCGGTGCCCGCGAGCTTCATGGCCTCTCCGGTCGCGCTCTCGGGGTCCCTGCTCTTCATGAGCCAGGACGGCGACACGTTCGTCGTCAAAGCCGGCCCGAAGTTCGAGGTGCTCGGCACGAACCCGCTCGACGAGCCGATCAGCGCCTCGGCGGCCGCGGCCCCGGGGCGGCTTTTCATCAGAGG
Organism: Acidobacteriota bacterium; assembly: GCA_046726955.1. Lineage (GTDB taxonomy): Bacteria > Acidobacteriota > Vicinamibacteria > Fen-336 > Fen-336 > CAVPGH01. The sequence goes on along the minus strand of JBKPBQ010000405.1, from coordinate 5,178 downwards.
CGAGAAGCACCTCTTTGCGATCGGGCTGCCCGCTGGGTCTTGATCCACAGCCGGAGAGCCGAGTCTACCTCCTCCAGGGGGTGAGGAAGGCCAACTGGTTCCGGGACCAGTGCGAGCGCGCTGCGCCTAGGCCGGAACGACCTCTGTGGTGGTAGCGCGGGACTTCGCGCGGCCCAGGTCGACCGCGAACCGGCGCGATCCCCCCGAGCCGTACTTGTCCAGGTAGGCGGCGGAGACGGCGTCCTTCAGTCGCTCGCTGCGCGTCTGCACCGCGCGGACGGGGATCTCGCGTCCGTCGACCACGATCGCGCCCCGCGGGTCCTCGAGGAAGGTGCGCCACCAGCTCCGCGGCTTGAGGCTCCAGGAGCGGGCGAAGACGCGGCCCTCGACGACCACGGCCCAGATCCCGATGACGCGATGAGGCTTCGTGCCGGCGCGTATGCGCAGGATGCTGTGATCGCGGATCTGGGCCACGGTCTCCCTGGCGAAGCGTCGAATCATGCGAGCGGAGGCACTCCGTACTCCGCGCGGATCTTCTCCAGGGGGACGTCGGCGACCGCGAACGCGTCCCAGTGGTCGCTGAGGTCCACCTTGCAGGCGGCGCCGCGCTGGGCCGCGCGCAGGACCTTCTGCGCGTCGAACAGTCCGGTGAAGCCGTCGGTCACCGGCGTCACCTTCATGCCGAGGTGGAACTGCATGACGACGAACATCAGGAAGGCGAAGCCGTCCTCGCGCACGAAGCCGCCCTGGAAAGCACCCTGCTGGATCTCGCCTTCCGGCCTCGTGTCGTAACCCGCGAGGACGTGGCCCCAGTCGTGGAAGACCATTCGCTCGGGGATCCCGCCCTTCTCGCCGGGTAAGCTGAACCTGTTCTTCGTGCAGTGCTCCCAGAGCTCGCGGCCCAGCGTGCCCTCGGGGAGAAGTCCGAGCTGCTTGTACTTCCAGGCCACCTGGGGGTCCTCTCCGACGCCGAACATCGCCATCATCTTGTGGACGCCGGCGAAGCCCTCTTCCTGGTAGGCCTTCGTGCCGAACTTCCCCATGATGCGGCGCATCATGTCGAAGCGCGTGAGGAGGAGGTGGTCGGCCGCGATCCCGTCGAGCACCTTGAGGGCCGCCTCCTTCACGCCCAGGGCGGAGGCGAGAGCCCTGACCGCCGTCGCCTCCGCAGACGTCACGTCTCCTTCCACCATCGCCGCGATCGCCGCCAGCTGCACGACGCGCTTGCGCTGGTGGGGCTCGGTGATGACCTCGGCGACCTCGCCCGGCGTGACTGGCGTGAGCGCGTCGACGTCGACCGCCGTCCCGTGGAGCTCGCCCACCACCTCGATGAACCGGCGCTCCGCCGGGGTGATCGTGCCGTTGCTCCCGACGACGCCGCGCAGGGCGCGGAGGGCGAAGGGCGTTTGCTTCTCGTTCAGAACCACGAGATCCATAGAGTCCTCGCTTCGATAACGCCGGCCGCGACCTGTCCGCGACGGCGCGCCAGCTTTGCCTGGCGAGCTCGGCGCGACAGAGAGGCAACGGCCGTGCCGCCAAAGCGCCGGCGGCCGTCGAAGCCTCAAGTCACTCAGCCCGACTGGATTAGGCCGGAGGGGTGCGACCTCGCGCGAACAAGGTGTCGATGGCAGGTGTCGGCAGGTCGTCAATTTGGCGCTTTTGCGCCACTCAGTGCCCGCGCGCGTACCAGATCGAGCCGGGCGAGTCCCAGTTGAGTCCCTCGCCCCAGACGAGCTGGCTGTCGCCGCGATCGTCGATGTCCATCTCGAAGTAGTCGCCGAACGGGAAGCTGAACCCGCTGGGGCTGATGTAGCTGAAGCCGGTCACGAAGGTGGAGAGGTCCGTCTCGGGGCCGAATCCGCGTCCTCCGTCCGAGGACCGGCGGTAGTAGACGTTCCAGAGCGACCCGGCGCGGGCGTCCATCCACGCGATGCGCACGTCGCCGGGAGAGCCGGCGGCCACGGCGGGGAACGCGTGCGCGGCTCCCGCGGGCGCCGCCGAGACGTCGACCTTGGCCGACCAGGTGGCGCCTGCGTTCTCGGAGCGCGCGAAGAAGATCCGCTCCGGCCCCTTGTCCACCGTCCCGGCGTTCCACAGCGCGTAGAGCACTCCCGCCTCGTCCGAGGTCATCGTGACCTGCGCTCCGAGGTAGGCCCAGCCGCAGAAGGAGGCGGAGCAGTCCGGCGGCGCGCCCGAGGTGTCGAGCACCTTGTTGACCCAGGTCAGGCCGCCGTCGGCGCTCGTGCTGACGTAGAGGTTGACGCGTCCCTTCGCCCCGCCGTTCTGCTCGTAGCCCGCCCAGGAGAAGAACACCCTGCCGTCGGGCGTGACGGTCCCGCCGCCGGCCAGCGACCAGCCCAGCTTGCCGTTCGGGTTCACGTTCGTGGACGTGAACGTCGCGCCCCCGTCGTGCGAGAACGACACCCAGACCTTCTGCGCGTGGTTGTAGCCGACGTAGACGTCCTGACCGAGGACGGCCAGGATCGGCTTGTCGGTTCCGGCGTTCGTGTGGTCGGCGACGACCACCGTCCAGGTGTTGCCGAGATCGGTCGACTTCGCCACGACCGTGTCGCTCTTCCCGTTCTGGAGCCACGAGGCGTAGAGCGTGCGGCCGTCCACGCGATCCACCACGATCTGGGTGTCCACCTGCTCGGTGCCCGAGGGCGCGATCGGGTGCGGCGATCCCCAGGTCGCCCCGCGATCGCGGCTCACCTGGAGGATGGCCGTCGGGCTCGCGCATGCGGACGCGGGACAGCCGGGAACGCCGCCGTACTGCGGGTAGAGGACGTACACGCTGCCGTAGTCGTCGGCGGCGATGGCCGGCTCCCATTGATCGCCGACCTGGAAACCCAGGCGCGTCTGGGGCGTGAAGCCGGCCGGCCCCAGGTTCGTGGCTACGGCCGTCTGCTCGATCGGCGCCGCGACGACGGACGCGCGTACTCGTCCTTGCGCGCGCTTGCCCTTCTCCCTGGCCTCGGTGGGAACGAGGAGTGCCGTCACCGCGGCGAGGACCGCCGCGAGCGAGAGTCCCGCAGATGCGTAACGCGAAATGGCTGCCTGCCTCATGCTCGCCTCCGGTTCGGGGCCGAGGCTACGCCTCGGCGGCGGAGAGCGTCAATCGCAATCACTGGTTCCGGGACCAGTCCGATGGCGGTACGATCACTAGTCACCCCGGGAGGTGAACATGCGGAACGCCCTCCCCCCCGTCTCTCTCGCTGCCGTCCTGGCGCTCGTCGCGCCAGGAGCTTCCGCGGCCAGGCTGGAGATCGTCGTGCGCGACAGCGCCACCGGCTACGGCGTGCCGGCGCGCGTGCTCGCGCGCGCGAACGAGCGGCTGCCCAGCCGCGCGCTGCTCGTGGACGCGGCGGCGCGAGGAGCGTTCGACCTGCCCGCGGGCTCGCACTTCATCGAGGTCGAGGCCGCCGGGCACCGGCCCTTGCGCACTCGATTCGACCTCGCGGAAGACGCGCCCCTCTCCGCCGTGCTCTGGCTCGACCCCTTGGAGCCGCCGGCCGAGCTGCGCGCGGACGCGCTGGCCGCGCTCCAACAGCCCGGCCGCGCCCTCATCCACGGCCACGTGGTGGACGTGGAGAGCGGCCGCCCCGCGCGCGGGGCACGAGTGCGGCTCGAGCGCGCCGGACTGGAAGCGCTCTCCGACGAGCGCGGCTACTTCCTGCTCGACACGACCGCCGAGGAGGCGGGTGCTTCGGAGTTGCCGGCGACGGAAGACCTGACCGTGGAGCGGCGCGGCTACCGCACGTATCACCGGCGCGCCTTCTTCGTCACCGAAGGCGCCACGCACTTCATCGTGGACCTCGAGCGCGGCCGAGGCAGCGTCGAGCAAGGCGTGCCCCACAAGATGCAGCGGAGCCCTGAGGAGCTGAAAGCGGCGCAGTCGGTACCGCCGGCAGCGGCCAGCGAGACAGGGCCTCTCGGTCCCGTCACGCAGTCGGTCGTCGTCCCCGACAGCATCCGCGTAGGGTTCAACTGCTCCTGCGCGACGTGCAGCACCGTCCAGGTGTACACGCTCGACACCTACGTGCGGCTCGGGCTCGACGACGAGTGGATCGCCTCCTGGACCGCCGACTCGCTGCGCGCGGGGGCCATCGCCTACCGCAGCTACGGCGCCTACCACGTCGTGCACCCGCGAGCCGCCAACTACGACATCTGCAGCACGACCTGCTGCCAGGTGCTCGATCCCACGGACTCCAACGTCAACAGCGACAACGCGACGGCCTTCACAAGCGGGATGATCGTGGTCAACGCGGCCCAGACGGAGCCGCTCTTCGCCGAGTACGCGGCCGAGAACAACGACAGCTTCTGCGCGGACGGCTTCACCGGGCGGCCGGACATGAGCTGGCCCTGCATGAGCGACGCCGTGGACGCGGGCACCACCTTCAACGGCCACGGACGGGGCGAGTGCCAGTGGGGCACGCAGCGCTGGGCGGCCAACCAGGGCCGCGACTACGTCTGGATCACCAATCACTACTACAACGACAACGGCAACCCGAGCGGCGCCCGGAACGGAGTCCTGCAGACGCCGGGACCGGACTTCACACTGGGGGCCAGCCCCTCCTCGCAGACGGTAGCGGCGGGCGGCGGCGCGGCCTACACCGTGACCGTGACTGCCGTGAACGGCTTCACGGGAACGGTCGGCCTATCCGCCTCGGGCCTGCCCGCGGCAGCGACGGCCACTTTCAATCCCGCTTCCGTGACGGGCTCGGGAACGTCGAGCCTCGGCGTTGCCACCACCGCGTCGACACCGCCCGGCTCGTACCCGATCACCATCACCGGGACCAGCGGCACGCTCACCCACACGACCGTGGTCACGCTGGTCGTCACGGGACAGGGAGACTTCGCGCTCAGCGCCTCGCCTGCTTCGCAGACGGTGAGGCGAGGGTCGAGCACGAGCTACTCGGTGACCGTGACTCCCTCGGGAGGCTTCGCTGGTCTCGTGACCTTCAGCGTCACCGGGTTGCCCTCGGGAGTCAGCGCCGGCTTCAACCCCGCCTCGGTGAATACGACCGGCTCTTCGACCCTGACCGTGACCACTGGCCGCAACACGACCCGCGGGACGTTCCCCCTCACGATTCCGGGCACCGGTGGCGGGCTCACGCGCACGACCACAGTGTCGCTAACGGTAACGAAATAGAAGATACGGGACGGGTGACGCTGCTC
>JBKPBQ010000404.1:0-7293 GCA_046726955.1 Acidobacteriota bacterium | reverse complement strand
CCTTCCATCAGTTCGGGGCCACGCTGGGCGGTCCGATCAAGAAGGACAAGACCTTCTTCTTCGCCGACTACCAGGGCACCCGCACCTCGACCGCCACCACCGCGATCTACACGGTCCCCACGGCGGCCCAGCGGGCGGGCGACTTCTCCGAGGAAGGCAACCCGGTCATCTTCGACCCCCAGACCGGTCAGCCGTTCCCCGGCAACGTGATTCCCGCCGACCGCACGTCTCCCCTCGGCCAGTCCTTCATCACCCAGTATCCGCTCCCCAACCAGCCGGGGCTCAAGAACAACTACCTGGTCGCGCCCGCGATCGACGACCACATCGATCAAGCCGACCTGAGGCTCGACCACAGCTTCAGCGAGAAAGACCGCGTCTTCGCCCGCGGCTCCTGGAGCGACCGCGACCTCCTGACGCCGCCCCCGTTCCCCGGCATCGCGAACGGCGGCGACTACGGAACTGGCCACATCTTCGAGACCACCTGGGGCGGCGTCTTGGGCCACACCCACATCGTCTCGAGCCAAACGGTCAACGAGCTTCGCCTGGGCTTCAACCGGGCGAAGATCCAGGTCGGCATCCCTCCCGGGGGCACGTCCTTCCCCCCGGCCGAGCTGCAGGTCCCCGGCGTCCCCAACGATCCCCGGATCAACGGCCTCACCTACTTCGCACCGAACGCCTACAGCGCCCTCGGCGACTCGCCCTACATCCCGACCTACATCACGAGCATGGAGCTGCACCTCGCCGACGCGCTCACGCTCGTCCGCGGCCGCCATGCCCTGAAGGTGGGCTTCCAGTTCCGGCGCAGCTATTTCGACCTCTTCCAGATCCCCTATCCCCGCGGCAGCGTCCAATTCAGCGGAGAGTTCACGCAGGACCTCGCCAACCCGGAGGGCACCGGTGACGGCCTGGCCGACGCCCTCCTCGGCCTCGTCTCGCAGGCGGACATCTCGAACATCACCGACGTGAAGAACCGCACGAACGTGTTCGGGGTCTTCGTCCAGGACGACTACAAGGTCAACGACCGGCTCACGCTCAACCTGGGACTGCGTTACGACTACACGGGCCCCACCGTGTCGGCCGACGACAGGCAGAGCAACTTCGACTACGGCACCGGCCAGATCCTGGTGGCCAACCAGAACGGCAACTCGCGCGGCCTCATCGACGTGGACAAGCTCAACTTCGCCCCGCGGGTGGGCTTCGCCTGGACCGCGACCGCGGACGGCAAGACCGTGGTGCGCGGCGGCTACGGGATCTTCTACAGCCCCCAGGAAATCCGCACGGCGTTCCAGCTCGCGTACAACCTTCCCTTCTTCTACGGCATCTCCCAGACGAGCGACTACGGCGTGACGCCGGCCATCCTCCTCGACGAGGGCTTCCCGCCCCTCGATCCCGCGGCGGCCGCGTTCCCGCAGGTCACGTCGGTGGACCGCCGGTTCCGGAGCCCCTATTTCCACCAGTGGAACGTCGGGTTCCAGCGCGAGCTGCCCTTCCGGATGATGGTCGAGGTGGCCTACGTCGGGTCCCGTGGGCGTCGGCTCCAGGTCATGCGTGACCGGAACCAGCCGACGCCGGGTCCCGGGGACGTGCAGGAGCGGCGGCCCTATCCCCAGTACGGCACGTTCTCCTCGATCGAGAACGCGGGCGAGTCGAGGTTCAACTCGCTGCAGGTGAAGCTGAGCAAGCGCCTCAGCCAGGGCCTGTGGTTCCTGAGCGCGTTCACCCTCGCCAAGGCCACGAACGACCAGCCCGAGATCTGCTGCGCCGAGGTGTGGCCCGCGAACACCTACGACATCGCGGCCGAGGTGGGCCGCGCCGACTTCGACCAGCGCACCCGCTGGGTGACGAGCTTCGGATGGGAGCTGCCCTTCGGCAAGGGACGCCGCTACCTCGACCGCGAGGGCGCGCTCGACGCGATCTTCGGCGGCTGGGAGCTCGGCGGCATCCTGACGCTGGCCTCGGGCTTTCCCTTCTCGCCCCACATGGGCGTCGACCCGTCGAACACCGGCACCTTCGGGCAGCTGCGCCCCGACCAGATCCGCGACGGCAACCTGCCCTCGGATCAGCGCACGCCCGAGCACTGGTTCGACGTCGACGCCTACCGGATCCCCGCCGAGTTCACGTTCGGCAACGCCAAGCGCAACAGCCTCGAGGGCCCGGGCTTCAAGACGCTCGACCTCTACCTCAGGAAGGACTTCAGGATCTCGGGCAAGCACCACCTGCAGGTCCGCGTGGACCTCTTCAATGCCTTCAACCACCCGAACTTCGGCCTGCCGGATCCCAACGTCGACGCGGGGGAAGGCTCCGCAGGCGTGATCACCAGCACGTCGATCCCGATGCGACAGATCCAGCTCGGCTTGCGTTACTCGTTCTGACGTCCCGCCGGCCGCCAGTCAGGCGGGGAAGCGCGCGAGCAGCGACTCGAGATTTGCGGCCAGGACCTTGGCCTTTTGCTCCGGGTCGAGGAAGCTGTTGTGGATCCGGGCGAGGACCGTGCTCGGGTCGTTGATCGAGAAGTCCGAGCCGAAGAGCACCCGGTCGGGGCCGATCTTCTCCACCGCGTACTCGAGCATGCCCATGCGGTCGTGGCCGTAGCCCGAGGTGTCCATATAGCAGTTCGGGTGCCGGGCCACGAGGTCGATCCGCTTGAAGATGTGGTCGTACTCCTTGTCGTCCCCGAAGTGGGGGAAGACGATCGTGGCCGCCTTGAACTTCCCCACGATGTAGTCGATCTCCTCGTGCTCGGTGTGGACGTCGAGCACCATGCCGAGCTTCACGACCTCGTCGACGAGCAGCTCGAACTCATTGATCGTGTACTCGTAGGGAACGGTGTAGTTGCAGAGCTCACCCACCCAGACGAAGCCGAGCTGCTTGCGGCAGTACTCGACCTCCTTGAGCGCCTCCTCGATGAACTGCGGGTTGACGACGCAGGCCCCCACGAACCGCCCCTTGTACTGCTCGACGTAGCGCGCCACCTCGCGGTTGCCGGCCACGAACTCCGCGGGCGTGCCTTTCACTTGGCAGCGCTGGGAGTTGATGATCCCGCGCTGCACTCCCGTGCGGTCGAGGTACGCCACGAACTCGGCGAAGTCGCGGGTGACGGTGTGCCATTGCCAGAGCTCGCCGCTCGCGGCGGGGCAGTGGAGGTGCGCGTCGAAGATGCGCGGGGGCTCGGGCGGGGCTGCGGCCGCCGAGGAGGGTGCGGGGACGGCGGCGGCGCCGACGGCAGCGCCTGCCCTGCGGACGAACTCGCGGCGCGAGTGGCTCATCACGGCCTCCTCGGGCGTCCTTCAACGCGGTGTTCTTCGCCCGCCTTCAGGCCCGGCACCCACCGCAGGGCGTTGTCGCGGAAGAGGGCCCGGAGGACCGGCTCGGGAAGATCGAGCCCTTCCACCTTCCGGCCATCGAAGTCGACCGGGCCGGCGCTTGCGAAGTACGCCCAATCCCGCGCGTACTCCGCCTCCAGGTGCCGCGCGGCAGCTTCGGAGTCCTGGCCGGGCCGGACCTCGAGGTCCGTCCCGTAGAGGACGCGGTCGGCGGTCTCGTAGCCCGGCTCGTAGCGGTCGACCACGCAGATGTTGACGGCGGTGATGTTCAAGCGCTCGAGCCGAGCGAGGACGGGCTTCGCCTCAGCGAAGAAGTGGGCGTGCGCGTCGATCCGGCCGAGGGCCTCGGGGGAAATGCGTGCCGTCGCGCCCTCTCCCCGGGAACCAAGGGCGGCCCCGAGCGCCGCCACGACGATCGCGGGCCTCAGGCTCTCCCATCGATACCGGGCGACGCGGAGGCGCTTCTCGGACGTCACGGGAGGGGCGCCGCTTCGAGAAGCAGGTGATGCGTGAAGGTCGTGGCGGGGAGGACGCTCGGTGCGCCGGCCGCGACGTCGAGTGCTCCGAAGTCCGTGCCCTCGACGTAGTCACGGACGTGGTAGCGCCCTGGCTTCAGGCCGCGCAGCTCGAGGCGCCCGGTCCAGCTCCCCGAGGGGTCAGGGGTGAAGAAGGCGTAGTACATCCGATCGTCCTTCGCGATCGCGTAGCCCTCGGGCACGTCGTAGCCGTGGACGTAGAGGCCCAGGAACGTCCCGGTCGAGAGCCGCTTCGCGTTGTAGACGCCGATCCACTTCTTCCAGTGCGCCTCCTTCTCGGCGTCGAGGAAGACACCCTTGAACCTCGGCCCCCGGTCCGGCCAGACGAACTTCGTCCCCACGACGCCGCCGGGACCGATGGTCGACGCGAAGTCCCGGCCATGCTCGAGCCAGTCCTTGTCGGTCCGCGTCATCTCGGACAGCTCCACGTGATCTCCATAGACGGCCGCGGAGGGGCCGAGCAGGGCCTTGTACATCTTGATGCGGGTGCGCACCTGGCGCGCGCCCACGGGGTCGGCGGTCACGGCCTGATCCATGTAGGGAAGCCAGGCCGGGTTGGGCGGGGTCCCGCAGGGGCAGATCTGGGTGACGCTGTACGGCTTCAGCGCCCGCGTGGTCTCGAAGATCGTCTTGTAGACCTCGCCCACGGCCTCGACGGACTCCGACGGAGAACGGTGATGGTGTGCGGGGTTGTAGCAGGGGGGGACGGTGAAGACGTTGTCGAGCTTATGGCCGTCGAAACCCCAGTCGCGGACGAAGCGCTCGGTCAGCGCGCGGTAGTAGTCGCGGACCTCAGGCCGGGCCGGACAGAGCGCGGCCAGCTTGCGCGCCATCCGCGCGTGATGGCCTTTCTCGTCGAGGATCAGCCAATCCGGGTGCGCCGCCGCCACCGCGCTGGTGCCGTAACGATGGGCCTCGTACCCGCCCTCGCCGTCCTCGACCGCGATCGGCAGCCACCAGAGCTGGACGCGCACGCCCTCGCGGTGGAAACCCTCCACCATCGTCCGGATCGAGTCACCCGGGAACGTGTCCGGCCGCGGCGACCAGTCCCCGTAGTTCGCGAACCACCGGTCGTCGAGAGTCGCCCACTCGATGCCCAGCTCTTTCAGCATCGGGACGGTGCCGAGCATCTGCGCGGGCGTCACGTCGGACTCGTAGCCCCAGCCGCACCAGGCGGGCTTGTACGCCTCCTCCGAGGGCCGCGGGATTGGCCATCCCTCGCGCTGCCGTGCCTCCGCATAAGCACGGAGGGGCGCGTAATAATCGCCCGCGTAGACGGCGAGGAAGCTGCGGGGCGCCTCGAACGACTCGCCGCTCATGAGGGTGCGGCGGGGCTCGACGACCAGGGACACGGCGACGCGTCCGTCAGGCTCCACGGCGACCGGCAGCGAAGCCGCGAGCGGCCGCGCATCCAGGTGGCCAATCGCCTCGCCGACGCGGGCCGTCCAGAAGGCGACGACCGGCACGCCTCCGCCGGTGGCGTTCGCGTTCTGCGTCCCGAGGTGGTTGGCGCGGGCGAATCCCTTCGCGAGCGGCACGACGTCGTCCTCGCCCCATTCCGTGCTCGCCCCCTGGAACGACCAGAGCGCGAACGGCGCCGCCTTCGGATCGGCGAGGGCGGCGCTCAGCCGGTGTCGCTGCTCGAGCACCCGGTCGAGCCGGATCGGACGGGGGCCGGCGTTCCGGTACGTGGCGGTGCTCGTGACCAAGCCGGGACGATCGTCGTGGACCTCGAGAACGAGGTCTTCTTCGATGAGGGCGGGACCCCTGCTCTTCCCGCGAATGAGCACGCGCTTGCCGGGCCCGAGAGGCCCTCGGACGTCTGCGACCGAGGCGCTCCCGAGGTCGAGCACGAACGCGCCCGTCCGAGCGCCCGCGATATCGAGGGAATCGCCCGGACCGCCGGGCTCCTGAAGGCTGAGCGGTCCCGCTGCCGTCAGAAGCGCGCCGCGGAGGTCACCCGCGCTCGTCAGCCGGAACTCGGCCACCGAGGTTCGAAGCACGAGTGGTCCGGACGGATCGACCGTGACCGTGATGCCTTCACCTTCCGTCGGAGCCGCGGCCATGAAGAGAAGGACGCCCGCCAGGATGAGGGCGGCGGAACGAGAGAGGAGTCGTCTCATGGCGAACGCCTCCTTCCGGTTGGCGGCGCGAGTGCCCACGTCCCGAATCGACAACCGGCCCGGAAGCCAGTCTCCACCCGAGTCACACGAAGAAAAGCAATCGCAAAGTATCGCAGCAAACGCAAGATGCAACCAATTCTGCCGAACTCCGATGGGACACCTCGGATGGGTCGTCGAGCTCCTCGGCACGCCCGAGGGAGCCGGGGGGCCGGCTCGTTCTCGCCTTTGGTTCGCTTCGCCGCAGTGCTAGGCTGAGGGACTTTTTCGTTCAGTCTGATGGAGGTCTGGGGGCAGGAATGAGCATGCCCTCGCCGGGAGCCGTCACGGAGCTGCTCCCATGAGCCGTCCCTCCTGGCCGAAGGTCCAGGAGCTGTTCCACCGGGCGCTCGCAAAGAGCCCCGCCGCGCGCGACGCGTTCCTCGTCGAGGCTTGCGCCGGAGACGACGACCTCCGGCGTGAGGTGCAGTCGCTGCTCGGTCACGAGCGGGACGCCGAGCGCCTGATGGAGGAGCCCGCGGTGGGCGCGGTGACAGAGAGGATCGCGCTCGTGCGGGGGGCACGGTTGGGCCCGTACGAGGTGATCGGTCTTCTCGGCGCCGGCGGTATGGGGGAGGTCTACCGCGCCTGCGACACGCGGCTGGGCCGCGAGGTGGCGATCAAGGTCCTGCCCCCGGAGTCCTCGGCCGACTCCGATCGGCTCCGCCGCTTCGAGCAGGAGGCGAAAGCCGCCGGCGCCCTCAACCATCCCAACCTGGTGACAGTCTTCGACACCGGCCATCACGAGGGGGCCCCTTACGTCGTCTTCGAGCTCCTCGAGGGCGTGACGCTGCGCCAACGCCTGGGGTCAGGTCCGCTGCCCGTGCGCAGGGCCGTGGATTTCGCCGTCCAGATCGCGCAGGGCCTGGCCGCCGCCCACGAGAAGGGGATCATCCACCGCGATCTGAAACCCGAGAACCTCTTCGTCACCAAGGACGGACGGGTGAAGATCCTCGACTTCGGCCTGGCCAAGCTCCGCCCAGCCCTCGACCCGCACACTCCCCGAGAACAGGGTGCGACGGTTTCTACTGCGACCGGGGCTGGCGTCGTCCTCGGCACCGTCGCCTACATGTCGCCCGAGCAGGTCAGGGGGGATCTCGCTGACCATCGGTCCGACATCTTCTCGTTCGGCGCGGTGCTCTACGAGATGCTCTCGGGGACGCGGCCGTTCCGCGGCGGGACGACGGCCGAGGTGATGACGGCCATCTTGCGGGATGACCCGCCCGAGTTCGCGAAGCCCGGCATTCCTCCAGGGCTCGCGGCGGTGGTGAGGCG